>CAZPZP010000058.1:0-11919 GCA_964591025.1 uncultured Chthonomonadaceae bacterium | reverse complement strand
GGAATGTCACGGTATAGGCTTGGCACGAAACTTGCATCATTTTGCACACGACGAGGGGTGCGAATCAAAGTTAGGGCAAGAGTGGTTTTGCGGGTACTGAAAGTACTCGGCAACAAAGTGCAAGCGTCTTTACCTCACCCCCAACCCCTCTCCTGATACCCGAACAAGTTCGGAGGAGAGGGGAGTCAATTCGAGTTGGTGCGTCTGAAAGACGCTTGTTTTTTCCTGACGGGGGTTTAAAATACCCGATTGCCCTAAAATTGATTCGCACCCCACGACGAGGCGAAAGAAGGAAACCGTTTTGCGGAAAGCGAATAAGACCCCAATGCAAAGCGTTTACCACGCTTTTGTCTCTACGCCGGGAAGGCTGCTGTATACCATTCGATGAAGATTGCCATTGTCCACGAGCGATTAGACGTTATTGGGGGGGCGGAGCGGGTCATTGCGTCCCTGCATCGTCTCTATCCCGACGCGCCTCTCTATACCAGTTTTGTGGATCACAGCATCCTCACAGATGAATTCCGCACGATGGATATTCGCTCGTCCTATATGCAAAAGCTGCCGCAATGGGTCAAAAAACGCAGTGACCGCCTTCTGCCATTTTATCTCTTCGCCTTCCAAAACTTCGATTTATCCGCCTACGACGTGGTGCTTTCCTCCAGTTATGTCGCCGCCAAAAGTGTGCTGACTCCTGCGGATACGTGCCATATCTGTTACTGCCATACTCCCATGCGTTACGGCTGGGAGAAATTCCCGCAATATATCAATACGGTGCGTCCGGGAGTGTTCAAGGTGTTGAATCAGGCACTGCTGCAATACTTCCGTATGTGGGACTATCAGACGGCGCAGAACGTGGATTATTTTATCAGCACGTCGGATGCAGTCGCCCAACGCATCCGCAAACACTATCGCCGCGAATCGCACAAAATTCATCCGCCCGTCGAAACCCGCCGATTTACGCCGAGCGAAAAGCCCGACGATTATTATCTCGCGATTTCGCGCCTTGTGCCGTACAAGCGGATCGATCTGGCAGTCGAGGCGTTCCAGAAACTGAATCGGAAACTGCTGATAATTGGGACGGGGCGCGAATATGATCGTCTCAAAAAACTTGGCGGGCGCAATGTGGAGTTTTTGGGGTGGCAGTCCGATGACCGTGTTGCCGACTATATGAGCCGCGCTCGTGCGTTAATCTTTCCGGGCGAAGAGGATTTCGGGATCGTTCCGGTCGAGGCGCAGGCGTCGGGGACTCCTGTCATCGCTTATGGAGTCGGGGGAATTCGCGAAACCGTGCGGCACGGGGAAACTGGCTATTTCTTCACTGAACAGACCGCCGAAAGTTTAGCCGAAGCCGTTCAGCAATTCGAGTGCCTCAATCTCAGCCGCAAATCCATCGTCGCGCACGCCCGCCAATTCGACGAAGGTCGCTTCCATCAGGAGATTGAAGAATTCATTGATCAGTGCCGCCGTGAATTCCATTCCGGTCAGCGTCCGCTCCCGCCGTTCAGCCGCCCCTTGCCCGTCGGCGTCGGACGGTGAAAAGAGGGGGAGAAAGGGAAAGAAGAACCAATGCATTGATCCACGAAACACACGAAAGAACACGAAAATCAATTCAAGAAAACAATGCAATAAGCCTAAAATGGAGTCTCTTGAATTGCCCCCGTGTTCCCTGTGGTTTTTATTATCCCCTTCTCTCTTTCTCTCCTCTACTCTTTGGCTCCGGCTTTGAGCAACATTTCTGCGACGGCAGGAAATTTGTTGCGGATGGCGTTGCGAAGGGCGGTTTTGCCTTCGGTGCTTTTGGCGTTCGGATCGGCGGCTGCTTTGAGCAGAGCCGCCACCACCGAACGATGCCCCAGAGCGGACGCAAGCATCAACGCCGTTTCGTCGCTGCTGTCTTTCGAATTGACTTTTGCCCCATTAGTAAGCAGTACGGTGACCAAGGGCAAGAAGCCGCGACCAGATGCCAGCATCAGCGCGGTTGTGCCATCCTCGTTTTCATAATTGGTGTTTGCGCCCTTTGCGAGCAGCATTTTGACGATCTCTTCACGATTCAATACAACGGCTTGCATCAGCACAGAGTTTCCGCCCTCGATTGCCGTGTTGGGGTTGGCTTTGCTGGCTAACAGTGCCTGAACTACAAACGGACGATCACTCTGGACGGCAAGGAGGAGTGCATTGCGTCCGTTCGCATCCGTGGCGTTCGGATCGGCTTTTTGACCCAGTAGATACCCAACAATGTCGGCTTTCCCCGCTTCGGCAGCGAGCGTCAGCAAGGTCGTGCCGTCAGCAGTGACCGTGTTTGCATCGGCTCCGCGCTCCACCAGAAACTTCACGGCTTCGAGATTGCCGCGTGCCGCCCGTGCCAATGCAGCGGCTCCCGCTCCTGCCTTGATCTCCGTGCGTCCGCCCCGCGCCTGAATCATCTCCATCGCGGCGGTATTGCCCTGTGCCGCCGCCCACAAAAAGGGAGTATTGCCGTTGGCATCTTCGGCATTGACATCGCCGCCTGCTTCGATAATGGCACGCGCCGCCGGAAATTTGCCCGCTTGCATCGCCGCTAAAAGCGACGTCACTTTGTTCTTATCACGCGCCGTCAGATCGGCTTTGCCGCCCAGCAGCCCGCGTACTGTATCCTCGTCACCGTTTCGTGCCGCAATGAGCAGAGCAGTTTCGTCTTCTTTGTTTTTGAGATTGGGCTCGGCTCCGTTTTGCAGCAAAATCCGCGTAATTGCTGCGTTGCCGGTGCGTGCCGCGATCATCAGTGCGGTAAAGCCTTCGGTGTTTTGCGCGTTGACGTTGCCGCCACTCGCCAAAATAATGGGGATAATATCGGCGCGTCCGCTGGAGACCGCTCCCATTAAAACCGTAACACCGTCCGACGAAATCTGTCCATTTTTGTCGGCGCGAGCCAGAATCTGCGCGGCAACATCGCGATTGACCGCAAATCCCGAAAGCAAGGTCGCCGCCGCTTGCCCGTTGACCGACGCGCCTTTATCGAGGAGCATTTGGACAATCTGCGTGCGCCCTGCCACCGCCGCCGCGACCAACGCCGTTTCGCCGATGCCGCTGATCGCGTTGACATCCGCGCTCTGCGCCAGCAAAACACGCACCGCCTGCGTATGTCCGCCCTGTGCCGCAAACATCAGGGCAGTGCGTCTGTTCCCATCGCGTCCATTGATATTCGCACCTTTGGAGAGCAGAATTTCGAGAGCCTGAGCATTGCCGCGCTCTGCCGCACTGTTCAGCGCGTTTTCGCCATTCGGAGATTCGAGATCGATTTTGGCGTCGTATTCCAGAAGGATTTTGACGACTTCGGGGTTGCCCTCCTGTGCCGCCAAGATCAAAGCCGTTTTGCCGAGTCCGTTTTTGAGATTAGGATCGGCTCCGCGACTGAGCAAAGTCTTGACTATCGCCGGTTTATTGGCACGCGCCGCCAGCATCAATGCCGTGCGCCCTACTACGTCCTGATAATTGACATCTGCTCCTTGAGACAAGAGGCGCGTGACACTGCTCAGGCTGTATTCGGCGTCGCGGATCAGTGCATTATTCGGGCTATTTTGGGCGACAGACGGCGTGCCGATACAGCCCAACGCCACCAATGCCAACCCCACCGAACTTTTACGTGCCATCTTGCTTGCTTCCTCTCAAAATCGATCTGCTCTCTCGCTTCGTTGCGTGTTTCGACGCCATCACACTTTCATTGTAACGCTTTATTTCGGCTCGATTACCTCTTCTGTCATGATGGCAAAGGCGGTCTCGCCGGTTCCCAAGAGTCGCGCCAAATACGGACGGCATATTCCGCAGCCTGTGCCGCAGCCGAGTGCGTCACCGATCTGCTCAACGGTCTGCCAATTGTGTTCGTCCGCCAACCGCTTGATCTCCCCAAAAGAGTAGGGGTAACAGCAGCATTGACGCACGGGTTTCCATTCCTTTTGATTCATTTCTCTATTATGTCGCGTCCTCTATCGAAAATACGATATTGCTTCGTCAAACTGTTGCTTTGGGAGAGATGTTTTCTTAAAAAGATTGGGACAAAGTCGAATTTCGTGTTTATTCTCTGCTTGGTGCTTGCCGCAAAGCAGGATTTTGCGTGAGTATCTCGAATAGGGTTTAACTTGTGCTGCTCGCTTCTCTAACAGGAACGACAGCAAAAAGTCATACCAAATTCTCATTTGTCAAAAGGTGATTACCGATGATAGCCGTCCAATCCAATTTTCTCACATTTCTGCAACAGCCTAAGCAGTTTGTCGTTCCGATTTATCAACGTCTGTATAGTTGGGAAGTTCCGCAATGTCAGCAACTTTGGAACGATATTGTCAAAGTCGCCAAAGACGACAGTGCCAATGGACATTTTATTGGAAGTGTCGTTTATATCGCCAAAGGAATTTACCATTCCAGTTCTGTACCGCAATTGCTTTTGATCGACGGTCAACAGCGGATTACGACCCTTACTTTGCTTCTCTCTGCGTTCAGCAAAGTACTTGAGGAGCAGAGTGCCGATATTGGTATCAGACGCCGACAAATCCAAAACTACTACCTATTCAATAGTGAGGAGATAGATGAAATGCGCTACAAGCTAATGCTGACGCGCAGCGATAAAGAGACGCTCACTCGAATTCTTAATGATAAAGAGGAAGATGAATTCGAGAACCCCGCCCTTAGACTGATCGCCAACCATCAATTTTTCCTCGATCAACTCCGCAAACCATCAACAGACTTGGAGCAAATCTATCAGGGAATTCGGAAGCTGATCATTGTCGATATTTCTCTTGATCGCGATCACGACAATCCACAACTGATTTTCGAGAGCCTTAATGCGACAGGACTCAAACTCTCTCAAGCCGATCTGATCCGCAATTATGTACTCATGGGGCTTGATCCGCAAACGCAAACCCGTGTTTATGAAGACTATTGGCATCCGATGGAACGCGCTTTCGGGCAGACAAGTTATGTGGAGTGGTTCGACAGTTTTATGCGCGATTATCTCACGCTCAAAATGGGCAATATCCCCAATATCCGCGAAGTATACACCACGTTCAAGGGATATGCCCAAAGCCAAGCCAGTCCAGCAACGCTACCGGAGATCGTCGCCGACATCGCAGAAAATGCGGCAAACTATGTGCGTTTCGTTTTGGCGAAAGAGACTGATCCTGATCTTCTCGAAGCGTTTTCACGTATCAATGTACTGCGCCTCAATGTGGCATTTCCATTTTTTCTGGAACTCTATCGGGACTTTCGGCAAGGAGTTCTCACCAAAAGCGGGCTGGTGGTGATATTGGAATTGGTAGAGAGTTACGTTTTTCGGCGTGCGGTGTGCAATGTACCAACCAATAACCTCAACAAAATTTTCGCTGCTCTCTCCCGCGAAATTGATAAAAACGACTACTTGGAAAGCTTCAAGGCTGTTCTCGTTGCCAAGACTTCTTTTCGGCGTTTTCCGGCAGATGACGAATTCCATGCGGGTCTGCTCGTCAAAGACTTCTATAATTTTCGTAATCGCGTGTATCTTCTCGAACGCTTGGAGAATCATAAGCGCAACGAACTTGTCTCTGTTGCTGAATACACCATCGAGCATATCATGCCGCAAAACAAAAATCTCTCTTTGGAGTGGCAAGCCAGTTTAGGAGAGCGTTGGCAAGAGGTTCAAGCCAAATATCTCCACACTTTGGGCAATTTGACACTGACTGGCTACAACAGCGAATACGGCGATAGACCTTTTGCAAAAAAGCGCGATATGACGGGTGGCTTTGCAACAAGCCCGCTTCTTCTCAATCAAGGGTTAGGGCAGCTTCCCGATTGGAACGAAGAGACGATTCGAGCGCGTGCCGAGACACTTGCGGCAAAGGCACTGACAATTTGGAAGTACCCGGAAGTTTCGCCCGCAACAATCGCCAAGTATCAGCCTCCCGCTTATAGCATTGCAGAGGAAGACGAGGATTTTCCCGAAGATGCTTCAGAACTCATTGATGAAATTTTGGCGTCTTTTCTTCCTACAACGCTTCGACAACCGAATGAGAGCGACGATGATTAGATCACGACAGGAGCAGTTTATATCATGGCATGGAAAATTTTACTCTGCCCCAATGCGTTCAAGGGAAGCCTGACCGCGATGGAAGCGGCAAGGGCAATGCAGGAGGGAATCGCGCAAACCGCGCAGGAGACGGGCTTGAGCATTGAGACGGTCTGTCTGCCGCTGGCAGATGGCGGCGATGGCACTCTGCAAACCCTGATTGCGGCGACGGGCGGCACGATGTTTGAGGCAGCGGTTTCTGATCCCTTGGGGCGTCCTATTATCGCGCAATGGGGACGACTCGGCGGCGAACAGGCGCACACGGCGGTTATCGAAATGGCGGCGGCATCGGGACTGCGTCTGCTCAAACCGGACGAATATCACCCCCTCGTCACCTCGACTTGTGGAACCGGCGAACTGATGCGAACCGCCATTGAAGCGGGCTGTACCACTCTGCTTGTCGGCATCGGCGGCAGTGCAACCAACGACGGCGGCGCGGGAATGGCTCAAGCCCTCGGCTTTGGGCTGAAAACCAAGTCAGGTGCAGAGATTGAAGTCGGCGGCGGTGCGCTCAATACGCTGACTCATATCGAACCCAGCCTCTTTTGGAACTCCCATAGCGTGCGCGTCATTGTGGCGTGTGACGTGGATAATCCGTTGTGCGGCACGCAAGGGGCTTCGGCGATCTACGGACCTCAAAAGGGCGCGACGCCGGAAACGATTGCTCTCCTCGACTCCCATCTCGCGCACTATGCCGACATTCTCCAGCAGACTTTTCGCGACGATGTGCGCGATGCGGCGGGTGCAGGAGCGGCAGGGGGATTGGGCGCGGGGCTGATGGCGTTTTGTGGCGCGGAGCTGCGTTCCGGTACGGAGATGGTTTTCGAGGCAGTGGGATTTGACGCGCAACTCGCGGAGTGCGATCTCATTTTCACGGGCGAAGGGCGTTTAGACAGTCAAACAGTGCGCGGCAAAGTGATCGCGCAAGTGGTGAGACGGGCAAAACTGCGGGATATTCCGGTGATTGCGTTGGCAGGAAGTGTAGAGGATGGAGCCGAGGATGCCTTGCGCGCCGAAGGATTGACGGCGGCGTTCAGCATTCTCGACAGATCATGGGACACAATTGAAGCGATGCGAAATGGTTATGCGTTGTTGCGTGACGCGGCGGCGCGGACATTGCGCGTCTTGGGCGTCGGCTTGACGCGCTTGCCCTGAGTTTTAGCAGCCTTTGGAGACGCGGGGTTTTTGTTAGGTCTGCCCTTAATGAATTGTTCGGCGGGCATTCCCGTCGGCAGCAAAAACGTGATGCCCCAGCACCCAACAATAGTCATCGCAATCGCCCGCTGAGCAATCGCAATTTTGGCATTCTTGCCGCGCTCGTATTCTGTACGGACATTCGGCAGACACATCCAGAACGTCGTCATCGCCGATAAAATCAGAATTGCAAATGCGATTTGAGGCTGACCACCGAACGTGTCGTTCAAAACCTCATGAAATAAAAGATTGAAGCCGACGAAGCCTGTCTGCAATACCTTGGGTTGAATGGAGATCGCTGAGCCGACCGCCGACGCTGTGAAGCCCAAATATGCGGAGCTTAATCCGAGCAGGGAGAGCCGTCCCCACCGCTTGCGTTCGATGGTCGCCCAAACAGCAACCAACGGCAACAGCGAACAGAGAAACAGACGCATATCTGACTTAATGAGGAGCGAGTAAAACAGCAGGTAGGCAGACGCTAACCCCCAAGCACAAGCAATGAGTGTAGTCGTGAACCGGACATAACCGTTTATTGATGAGTTCGAACCAGAGCCTATCATCGGCGAACTTCTCCTGAAATGCTGATATGTAGAAAAACATTGCCTGAGAATTACACGGCAACCACTCCCAATAACTGCTCAGTTTCAATTATTGGTAGTTGCGTGCCTAATCCACAGAATTTTTCACAATAGCCGCCGTTGTTCCAGGCAGACAATTCTTCCTAAAGAATAGAGAGAAAAGAGCTGGAGAGCAAAGGTTGCAGTATTGTTTCTACAGAAGAAAAAAATGGGTCTGCTAACATGACAGATATGAGACACGTCGGCAGGAACGTATCGGGATCTCCAGTGTCCTCTACCACAGTAAAATAGGAACACTTGGAAGGCACGGGACAGCATTCTTAAAGAGGAGGAAGAGATTCGAATGCTGGCTATAAACTGTATTATACAGAATTGGTTTGCCTAAGGAAAGGTGTAAACGCGCAAATTCTCGCACGCAATCTACCCCTCCCCCTGTATTTTTACGGGAAGAACCGTTTTCTTTGACGTCTCCGGCGCACAAAGGTTTCGTATTGCACGAATTTTTTTTTATTCCTCGAAAATATAATACTTCGCTCGCTATCTTATGCCTTTGATCCGCATCGTTCCGATTTTCCTCTGCCTTGTCGCATTGGAGGACGAAGTCTCTCTTATCTCAGCTCGTGTTCAGTACCTCAAGCGACAAGGCGGGGCAATTTGCCGTTGACAGATGCCCCGCAAACCCTTATACTGTGCGAGCAAATTCTATTTTTCCTCTTCGGGTGATTATGTCCAACGGATTCGACGTGTTCGCGCTTTTGGAGCGCACCGACAAATGGTTTCTTGGCAGTGGCAACACCGCGCAGTACGCCCCGCCCTTTCCGAAATGGCTCGATACGCCCGGATTTTGGGACGAAACGTACTGTGCCGACATTCGGCTTGACCGCCTCTACTGTTTGCTGTTCCTCGACAGCGACACCAAGCCCTTGACACTTCGTCGTGCCACCAAACGCTGGACGCCCGACTGCCTGACACAAATTTATACTATTGAAGGTGTGCCGGGTGTGCGCGTACAAGAGGAGCGCGTCGTCACGGAGGGCGATACGTTTGCTACTCGCATCACGCTGACAAATACGACGCCCAATCCCGTTGCCTTCCATGTTCTGCTTTGGAGCCTTCAAGAGCAAAGAACGCTCGCGCCAAACACCAACGGTTCCACCATCGCCGACATTATTCACGAGCCGGACGTTTCTCATTTCGCGCACAGGGTTCAATACGGCACGGAGGGCGATACGCCCGCTGAAGTTCATGGCTGGGGCGCGAGAGAAATCGAAAATGCTTCGGGGCAAGAGGCGCATGATGTGTTTGTCGCCCTCGGAGCCAGTCGGATGCCCGACTCATGGACGATCAATCTCGCTGAAACCACCGATACAAGCCCACTCTGGAGCGTCTCCGTCGCCCCTGAGAAGTTTCGGAATGGAGTTTTGTCGCAGGAGAATACTGCGAACGCCGGTTGGAACCCCGATGGTCTCGTGCATCTTCTGCTGCATTACAGTTTTGAGACGCCTGCCAGCAGTGCCGAGAGCATGACGTTCGGGGCAAGCGTCGGGTTCGACAGAGAAAAAACGGTTGCCTCACTGCGAAACGAGATGACCCAAAATGTTGCCGCGAACAGCCGCCGTCACTGGCACACATTTTTCGAGGGCGTCCCGTATTTCGAGTGCGACGATCCCCATATCGAGCGGGCGTACTGGTATCGGTGGTATTGCCTCCATCTGCACACTGTTCGCGCCGCCACAGGTCGCCTCCAAAAGCCCTGCGTTTTCGAAGGGATTGCAGGGTTCCGCTCGCACGTTTCGTATTCCGCGCAATGCCACGTCCGCGAACTCAGTTGGCAGTCCGATGACGAACTGACGCGGGGCTGTCTCGAAAATTTCTTCGATAATATCGTTGTGAATGGAGACGAACCGGGGAGTGTCGCCGGGCATCTCTATACGTGGAGACCAGAGCGCGGCTTTTATCACGCCGATTGGGGACGCGCCGCCCTGCAAATCTACAACATGACGGGTGATCTTGACTTTGTCCGGCGCATCTTCCCCAAACTCACTGCGTATGCCGAGTATTTCGAGCGCGAACGTGACGGCGAAAAGTCCGGTTTGTTCGACGTTGTGGATCAGGGCGAAACGGGGCAGGAGTATATGAGCCGGTATCTCTTTGCCGATGCCAACGCCGACGACTGGAAGCGCATTCAGGTCAAGGGAGTGGACGCGACGTGTTATCTCTTCTCTCTCTTTGCCACTTTGTCGCACTTCGCGGGACTGCTCAATAACAATCGCGATGCTTTCAAGTGGGGACGGGCAGCGAACGACACCGCTCAAGCCGTCAATCGCCTGATGTGGGACGCCAAATCTCAGATTTACAAGGATGTCATCGCTGCCGAGAAAGCCCAAAGCCTCGGTGATTTTCTTAATGAATTGTTTGCCCTCGACGAGTTGGATACTGCCGACGAATGGCGCAAATCTCCGTTCAAGGCGGCAGTCGGGTTCTATCCGTTTCTGTATCCTATCGCGGACGAATCCCATCTTGGCGCGTGGAGCCATCTCGACAACGTGAAAACTTTTGGAACGCCCTATCCGATCCCTGCAAGCAGTGTAGACGACCCGTTCTTTAGCCCGCACGGCGATTGGAAAGGCAAGCGTACTAATTGTGCGTGGAATGGGCGCGTGTGGGCAATGACGACCTGTCACGTCATTGATGCCCTCGCGCATACTGCCCGCACTTTGGAGCCAAAATTCCGCTATAAAGTCGCCGATCTGCTGCGTCGCTATATCAAAATGCAGTTTCACGACGGCGACCCGAAGCGTCCTAATTCCTATGAACATTACAATCCGTTTACGGGAATGCCCAGTTTGGCGCGGGGGATTGACGATTACCTCCACAGCACGCTGATTGACCCGATCATGCGTCATCTCGTCGGAATACAACCAGAGCCGACCCCTGACGGCAAACTTGTGATCGATCCAATTGATATGGGACTCAAGCATTTCCGCGTCGAAGGCGTGAGTCTGCGCGGTCACAGTCTCGATATCGGTTACAGCATGGCGGACGGATTCACGGTAAAGGTGGATGGGCGCGGCGTTGTCCATGAGCGCGACCCGCAGCGAGTGGAAATCACACTTTAATCGTTTGAGGTGTGAATCAAGAAGGCGAGCGGCTGAAATTATGAACTCACCTGCCGCAACGGGGGTTTTAAACCCCCGTCTGGAAAAAACAAGCGTCTTTCAGACGCACACTGCCGCATCGACTCCCCTCTCCTCTCAGGAGAGGGGTTGGGGGTGAGGTAAAGACGCTTGTGCTTTCTTGCCGGGTACTTTCAGTACCTGCTGTGGAAGGTGAGTTACGAAGCCGTGTCATCTATTTCTTCTGTATTGAATTCGATTTCGCGATAGACTTCTGAGAGTTTGAGTTCACAGTGGATACAGTCGAGCGGGATAGCAGTCTCCATTCCTACAAAGACGAACTGTTGCCAGGGCGCATCGTCGCGGCGCACATAGAGTTCGGCGATGGGCTTTGTCTGCCACAGCATGAGATACGCCTGCATCGTCGGAATTTGCTGATAGGCGTAGAGTTTATATCCTCTGTCGCGGATTTCGGTGGATTTAGAGAGAATTTCGATCACCAAAACGGGATTGGTGATAATTCCTCTTTTCCCTTTGTAAAATTCGGGTTTGCCGCACAAAACGGTAATATCGGGATAGACATACTGCTCGCCGACAAGCACGCCCATATCGTTGTTTTTGAGAGAGCAACCGGAGCCGCGCAGTTTTCCCCCTAACTCGATAATCACATTGACGGCGATGGTATTATGCTCGTATGCCGCCCCCGCCATATTGAAGATGACGCCGTCAATGAACTCGTGGCGCGTCTCCTGTTTGCCTTCCCATTCCAGAAATTCCTCAATAGACATGACTTCGATTTCTTGCGCTGACATTCTCATTGTCCCCTTTCTTTAGTGTTTTGAAAGCGTACCCGATTGTGCCGGAGGTTTTAAACCCCCGTCTGGAAAAAACAAGCGTCTTTCAGATGCACCCATCCGTGTATGGACTCCCCTCTCCTCCGAACTTGTTCGGGTATCAGGAG
>CAZPZP010000057.1:8321-11968 GCA_964591025.1 uncultured Chthonomonadaceae bacterium | reverse complement strand
CCCAATCCCTCGGTCAAGGGCGTCCTGTGCCGCCGCTTGCTCCGCTTCTTTTTTGCTTTTGCCTTGTCCCTGCCCAATGATTTCGTTGTTGATCACGGCATGAGCAAGGAAAGTTTTGTCGTGTTCGCTGCCTAATTCCTCCGCGATGAGGTAGAGCGGGGCGACCCGATAGCGTGCCTGTGTGATCTCTTGCAGCGACGACTTATAATCGCGTTTATGAACGTCGGCGATGATCGCTTCAACGCCCGGCGCGAGGAGGCGTAAAATGATTCCCCGCGCCGCTTCCAAGCCGCAATCCAAATAGACCGCCGCCATCACCGCCTCGAACGCATCCGACAATATCGAACGTCTGCGCCGCCCGCCCGTTGCCGATTCGCCTGTACTCATCTGTACGTAATCGTATAAGCCGAGTGCTTCCGCCGCTTCCGCGAGGCTCGGCTCACTGACGATATAGGCGCGGGCTTTGGCAAGATCGCCTTCGCTGTGATCGGGATAGTTCGTATACAGCAGTTCACAGATGACCAGACCGACAACGGAGTCGCCGACGAATTCCAGCCGCTCGTTGCTCCCAAACGGATTTTCGGACGCCGCAGAGCGATGGGTTAGGGCGTGATTCAGGCGGGACGTGTCGGTAAATTGCACGCCCAATATCTCTTGGAGTTGGTCGAGGTCTGGTCTGTTCAGTGTTTACTCCAAGCGGCGAAGGGCGGAGTCGATCCGCTCTAATCCCTTGCGAATGTTGGCTTCCGAAGTGGCATAAGAGAGGCGCATATAGGCATCGGCTCCGAAGCCGGAACCCGGCACAACCGCGACAAGTGCCTCATTGAGCAGATAAGTTGAGAGATCATCGGAATTGGAAATCACCTTGTCCCCTGCCCGCTTGCCGTAGACGCTCGAAACATCGGCAAACGCATAGAACGCGCCGCCGGGCATCCGACATGAAACGCCGGGAATGGCGTTGAGCAGTTCGACAATGAGATTGCGCCGTGTCTCGAACGCCTTTCGCATCATTTCGACAGGCTCCGTTGTTCCGTTGAGGGCGGCGACGGCGGCTTTCTGTGCGATAGAGGTTGGGTTCGAGGTGGATTGATCTTGAATGCGTGTCATTGCGGCGACTATTTCGGTATCGGCGGACGCGCAGTAGCCGATACGCCAGCCGGTCATCGCATACGCTTTCGAGCAGCCGTTGACCGTAATCGTCCACTGAAACGCTTCGTCACCAAGCGAGGCAGGGCTGGTGTGGGTGCGTCCATCATACAGCAATTTCTCGTAAATCTCATCACTGATCAGGTATAAGCCGTGCTTGATGGCAAGTGACGCGATCTCTTTGACCGTTTGGCGTGAGGCAACTCCGCCCGTCGGATTAGACGGCGAATTGAGAATTATCGCTTTGGTTCCGGGCGTGATGGCGGCGCGTATCGCTTCCATTGTCGGCATAAAGTCGTTTTCAGGCAGGGTTTCGACTATCACGGGAACACCGTCGGCGAGTTTGACCTGTTCGGGATAGGAGACCCAATACGGCGCGGGAATAATCACTTCGTCGCCGGGATCGAGGAGTGCCTGAAAAATATTGTAGAGAGAATGTTTTGCGCCTACCGACACGATGACTTGATTGGGCTTGTAACGTAGCCCATTGTCACGGAGCAGTTTGGCACAGACGGCGTCTTTGAGGTCAACGTCGCCCCCGCTCGGCGTATATTTGGTATACCCGGCGTTCAGGGCGTCAATGGCGGCTTGCTTGATATGGTCGGGAGTGTCGAAATCGGGTTCACCGGCTCCGAAGCCGACAACGTCTTTGCCTTCGGCTTTGAGGGCGCGGGCTTTGGCGGTAATGGCAAGGGTAGGGGAAGGGGCGGCGTTCTTCGCCCGCAAGGAGATACTCATTCCAACATTCCTCTCACGCATCGCCCAACATCGGGCGGAGTTTGACAATAGGAGTTATATGATACCCCGAAATAGCCATTGTGCGATTCCTTCTGCTGTCAGCAACAATTCATTCCTCTGCTTGGAGCATTCCGCCATACTTCGCACTCGAAATGCAAAACTTTAGCAATCAATATCGAGATCGGTAATTCAGGGAAGCGTTCGCGTCCAATCGTTTAACTGTTGCGCGGTATGGTTTGTCAGAGGCAATCCGTGACCGGAGAGCAGAACGTCGGGGGCGAACGCGGCAAGTTTTTTGGCACTGCGTTTCGCCTCTGTCCAGTCGCTGCTAAAGACCCGCATCGGCAAACTCAACTCATTACGTAGCCAAATCGGGATCAGCGTGAGAACGGCGTCGCCGCTGAACAGCAACCGATCACGTTCGCGCCAAAACGACACATGACCCGGCGCGTGTCCCGGCGTGGCAATCACGCGCAGGTTTTCGCCCGGAACCTCGATCTCCTCGCCTTCCTCGAATGTCCGCACAGAGGCACAGCGTGGAACCGGATACAGAATTTCGCCCATTGCGAACAAAAATGAGGAAAAGGGATGCCTGAGTTTGCCCAAACCTTCCGGCACATAGGTTCGGCGCGGCGTTTGCAAATAGGGGGCTTCAGTGCAATGCGCCCAAATCTCCGTGCCGGTGTTTGCCGCGAACCATGCCGCACAGCCCGCATGATCGGTATGCGCGTGCGTCAACAGAACTTTGCTGACTTGCTTGGGATCAATGTGTAAACTCCGTAATTCGGAGAGCAGTTTCGGTAAATCTTTTTTGAGTCCGGCGTCTATCAAAACGGCTTCGCGTCCCTCTGTCAAGACGTAAACATTGCTCCATGCCAACGGGATTCGATAGACTCCTTTTGCCACCTCGCGCACTGCCACAATTTGCGTCCTCCTCACGCTATTCTACCCGTTGGAGTCAGTTTCCTAATACTCGGCACGCGGGACAACCCGGAGCCGGACAACGAAACCCGTACAGTACTGCGATAGCGATAAAAATTCCCAAAAGCCGCAACAAACCTGCTCTCACACGCGACAGTTTTCTCTCCATCGGTATTACTCTCTTATTGTTTGTGTTATCAAGTCGCCTGTTGCATCCAATTATCGTGCTGCCATTTCCAGTAAAGCGAGTTCGCAGTCACAAGCGAGGGCGTCCCAAAGGTCGGGAATCACCGATACATCGAGCGGCGATTTGTTCAAGTGTTGTACAATCTCATGACGGTATTCCTTCCCAAAGGTTTTGAGTACCCATCGCTCATAGTCCGAGATTTCTCTGAGAGCAAGAGGCAGGAGCCAGTGCATTGCTGCACGCTCTTTCACAGAAAGCAGAGGCTTTGCACAGAGTTGGGAAGCCTCCCATACGGGAGTGCGTATCTCCTTGCGCGGCGTCGTTTGCGGTACAAAGACAAACCGATTGAGGTAGATTGCGCCGTGTTGAGGACAGCCGACCCAAAAGCCGAAGCCCCACAAATGCAGCATCTCTCCTGAAGGCAAGCGACGACTGTAGCGTGTCGCGCCCTTTTTACCTTCCGGCGGACACTCTCGCTCGAAACCGTATTCTGGAAGCAAATTTCCCTCTGGGCGAACAATATCTTTCCCCCAGCACCAGCACTGCTGATTGAGCAATACTTCCCCGCGTTTGGTGAGTTCTTTCGGCAAAGCCAAGGTCTGTGCCATTGCAGCCTGAGTTGTCTTCAATATTTTCAATGTAGAAATCCTATTGC
>CAZPZP010000057.1:0-8221 GCA_964591025.1 uncultured Chthonomonadaceae bacterium | reverse complement strand
TGTGCCATTGCAGCCTGAGTTGTCTTCAATATTTTCAATGTAGAAATCCTATTGCCAATTGTGATACGCGTATTAAGCACGAATGAGTAAGATGCCTGAGGATCGTTCTGCGTGTTGTCTTATCGCTTCACATAATGTTCTGGTGGATAGATCGTTGTGGGTTTTGTCTTCGCTTGCACCACGAACTCTTCAATGCACGGCGGGCAGCAGAAAGGATAACTCTTGCCGCCGATGATCCATGTCAATTTTGTATTCGCTTGTGTGTCCGTAATTGGGCAGAGACGATCTCCCTGTTTGGGATTCATATTGTGGGCAGCGCGAAACCCCTTGTATTTCTGTGAGGGAGGAACGCCACCGTTTGCCTGAATATCCGCTTCAGTATAGGCTCCCCCCGGCGTAAGAAACAGTTTGCGTTCGGCATCTGACGCAAGTGCGGCGGGCATGGAGGGCTGCTCATGGTCGGACGCAGCGAACTGACCGGGAGCCAAATGTCCCGGCTGCCAGCGAACGCGATACGCATTGCCGCTCAAGGTGAATGTCAGGATCAGCCCGACCACCTGCTGATCGTCGCGGCGGTCAAACTTGCCGACAAAGTGCGAGGTCATGCCTTCCGGTTCGCCCGGCAGTGGATCGGCACGGAGATCGATGATTGCCGGGTCTTCACCGGGAAAGAGGGTCTCGGCTTGCAGGGTGCGTTTGATCTCCTCGATGGGGACGGGCATGAGTTGTCCGGGCTTTTTGCTGTAGAAAAACAACTGTACTGCCCCGGCTTTGTCCATCTGCGCCTCTATGTGCTGATCGCCGAACGATTGGATATTGGGCGAGTGCGCCTGTACGTCCGTATGTGTGCCGTCTTTTTGACTGGAAGTATTCGGCGGACTGGTGAGCAAAGCAAACGCCGCAATCCCTGCGAGACCGCAGAGCAGCAGTAAGATGAATTTGGTTTGCTGTTTCATCGTTGTTTCTCCTGTGCAGGAAGACATTTGGACATCGTGTTCTTCTCATTTCTGGTTTCAAGCCCCATACGATGCATGGTTTTTCGGGAAGAGTTGCCCCTCTTGGGTGCGGCAAGAGGGGCGGGTTGTGAAGCGAGCATGACAGGACGCCGTTTCGGGAGGAGTAAAACAGCGTCGAGGCACGCCTCACAGGATCATGGCGATAACTTCCGGGATAATCGCCATGAAAATCTACCGATGATTTCGTACCGACTGACGGCGGCGTATCATCAAGCCGATACACGGAATTCCCATTCCAATCAAAAGGGCGATGCTGCCCGGTTCGGGAACGGCGGACGCGACATTGAGATTGAGTTGTCTTTGCCCAGTGTAGGCTCCAGCGGCGTCATAGAGGAATCTCTGGGTGACGTAAACAAGGTCGCCGTTGTCGTTGAGATTTGCTGAGATAACAGCGGTTCCGAGTGGGTTGTTGGTGATCTGCTGAAGCCCACCTGCCGTGTAGATGAAGAGATCGGACTGCCCAGCAAAGGGCGTCGCCCCACCGTTGCCGAGAAGGGTTCGATTGCCGAAAACCAACTGTCCTTGATTGTTGCGCTGCCCCAACTCCAGACGGGCAAGCCCCCCGGTTCCGGCGGTCAAGAGCTGAACGGCATTGCCGCTCGCATCTACGGTATAGAAGGAGCCGGTGAGATTGTTTCCATCGAAAATCAGGGCTTTGCCATCGTCACTGAAATCACGCAGCGCAGGGCTTGCCAAGTTGACTGTGGGAGCAATCGGCGTGAGGAGATTGCCGTTCAGATTGAACAATGAAACTGGGTCGGCGGCATTGGTGCGTCCCAAAAATGCCGTTGTGCCGGAATTGTTGATAAACGGAGTATTGACCAATGCCCAATTGGAGAGCGCGATACTTGTGCCACTCAGATCACCGTTGCCGTTATGCGTAAATAAGTCCCATGTACTCGTGGTGTAGTTAATGCGGCGAAAGGCGGCTTGCGCGGCATCGTTGACATCGGGATTGGCAAACGCCGAAGTGAGGGGAGACGCAAATTTCGTCTCGCCGATGACGGTTGCCGCGCCCGTTAGCCCGTTGTAGAGATAAATGCGATCCTCTTGATAACCAGAACCCGGCGTCACTACTTTGGTAATCGGATCGATTTCGACGGTGTTGGCGTTCCAAACGGCATTGGCGGAGTTCGCTCCGAAGCGCGGCAAGCGAGTGTCCTGAACGCTTCCCGCATTGACACCGAACGCGGCGATGTTATTGCTGGGGCTATTGAGAAAGACTTGATTGCCGGATTGCGTAGGACCGGCATACAAGACTTGCCCGAAATTGTTGATTGAAGGCGACTGAATCAAACCACCACTGGACGCCGTCACGCTTGTAAGCGTGCGATATTGATAGGGGCGTTGTGCTTGGGCTGAATGTGCAGTCCCGAACATCAGGCAGAGAGCGGCGTAAGTGAAACAAGAGTTTCTAAGCATGAAAGTTCTTTCTATACGTATAAAATGTCCACTGAGTACACACTGAGATGGAAGAAAAATGCGGCAGAGAAATACGAATCTGCCGCATCTGAGTTGAACCCGTTAAAGTACGAGGTTATTTTCGACGCCGGCGCAATGCCACTTTCGCCCCAAAGACGCTCAAACCTGCCAAAATCGCCACGGTTCCCGGCTCCGGCACGTTCGCAAGATAAGTGATTGTGTAGATGTCGGAATTGGGAAGCGAACCGCCGCCGACAAGCAGCGCGTCCGTTAAACGGAACTGGAACGTATACACGCCCGGAGTATCCGTGTAGAACTGAAAATGCTGGTGGAAATACAGCGGAATGCCATCGGCGGGAAGCGTGCCGGGACTGATCGGTGTATCAGACAAATACCACTCGTTGAGATAATCAACGGGTGCGTTGGTATTGGGATTGGTTCGATCCCCATCGTTGCCGAAAACAGGTGTTGTCCCATCATATTGATAGATGGCGAACAGACCGGGCGAAATGCTCACCTGCTCGACCTTGACCTGCGACAGCGGATAATCGTAACCGGGAATGCCATCGATATTATAGGGATCAGCCGCATCGAGACCGGGAAAAATATCGAAGCCCGTATCGTCGTTATAAACGCCGAGAAACGGGTTGGACGGATCATAGCCCTGTGTATCGGTCATACGGCGAAGGAAAAGTTCACTGGTTGGAACTCCGGGGTCTTGAGGCGCGATGGAAAACCCGGTTCCTCGGTCTCCGTTGATGATCAGGTCGTATGCCTCTTGAGCGTGGGCAGACAATGTGCCTGTCGCGAAAAGAGCCGAAAGCGAAAGCGTTGCCGCAAAGCGGCGGGAAGTAGAAACCATAGCAAACAATCTCCTTGAAGTGAGTTGGCAACACAGGGCGGAAACCGTCAGGAATTCTCCCAACACTGTGAAGCAAGCAGGGATATGCCGGAAAAGTCCTCTCACTGCGCCGATAGGACACGCCGGTTCCTGTGTCCTATGCGAGAGGGATTGACCGCCTGACTTTTACCGGAAGTCAGGCGGAAAGCGTATCTTTACGGCGTGAAATCGGCGCGTGTATTATAGGAACGGATCATAATCAACAGATCGCCAATATCAATGGCTCCATCTCCATTGATGTCAACCGTTGCACTGTAATTGAGACTGCTGCTTGTCACGTTGTACTTGGCGATAAGAAGCAACAGATCGCCAATGTCAATGGCACTGTCGCTGTTGATGTCGCCAAGCGGAATTGTAATGTCCGGCGCGATTTCAGGAGTATCAGCGTTAAGCGCGTAGGGCATCGGCAGCAGTTTCGCCAATCCTTTCGCCGTCAACGGTTTGATGCCGATGCGATAATTTCCGAGGGGAACAAGTCCTTCGGGAAGGGCATAGTTGCCTTGTAGGTCGAGGTAGACATCAGTATATTTCAGGGCTTGCGACTCGCGGGTGATCGCCGTCCCGTTGTTCGGAAAAATGAAGATGCGGGCGACATTGCCGACTTTGTTGCGGGTGTTGTCCGGCTTGATCCAGCCATCCAAAATCGCCTTGCCGGTCAGGACAGCGCGGTTTTGGAGTGTCAATGTGTAAACTTGACTATTGGCGAGTTGATTGCCGTCGCGGTCTGCGGCGTCCTGCAATTGGAAGGAGAAAGAGTAGACGCCGGGACGAAACGCCCGTGCGATAAAATGCTTGTGCCAGCCGAAATCCTGTGCGCCCTGAATTCCGAAAAGCCATTGATTGGGAGCGTTGGGAACGGTATTCGGGGCGAAAATCCGTGCCGCGCCCTGCCAAATCTCCAAGCCGTCCGAAATGCCAATGCGTACAATCTTGCCGCGCTGCAAGATGTTGCGATTACGCCCGTCAATCACCGTCGTGATGACATCGAAGCCGATGTTGAAGAAGAAATTGCCTTGAGTGCCGAGACCCTCGCTATTGGGTCCATTGACATTCGGAGCCATCGCTCTTGGTGTCGCTAACCAGTCTGGAACAGCATTGACATTGGCATTGTTGCCGAACCACGCCGCCGTTCCGATGCCTGCCGTTCCGCCGTTATTGGAAACGCCGTCGGTGCGTCCCCATTTGATGTCTGCCATGTGCGTATCGGAGGGCGGCGTGCCGTTTTGTGCTTGCGCCGTGTGACCGCAGAGAGCTGCCAGCATTCCCAAAGCGAAAATGCCCTGTAAGATTCGTTTCATGCGTCTTTCCTATTTCCTGCCGAAGTGTCTCAACGGCGCGGATCGTAGAGATCAACCTGTCCGCTGTCGGCAAACGTCTGCTCGAACCGCATCCACTTCGCGTGTCCGTCGCAGAAAAAGTAATTCGAGCCGCCCTGATGGCGCGTATAGTCTAAATTGGTTCCGGGCGTATCGTAGACATAATCGGTGTTGTCGGGACGCCACCACGGAGCCTCGAAATGGTCTTCGGTGATGTTTTTCGCCATCTCCGCACTGTAGATGGTCGAGGCAGGGCTGCTAATAGAAACCAGTCGGGTATAGCCGTGCGTCGTCGAAGTGTCGCCTGCAAGGAGCGGAGCCATCCACATATTGGTTCCGTAAGAGGTGAAGCGTGCCGCCGTAAAGTCTCCTGCGGGGCGCGGATACCAGTTGGTGCTGGTATCGCTCGGACACCGCAAAATCTGCTTGTTTTTGATATAAGCGTCGAGATTGAAAACCCACGAATCTTCGTTGGTCGAATGTCCATCGAGTGGAAACGTCTCATCGTAGTCTTGGATATAGAGATAGGTTGCGGTTCCAAGCTGCTTCATATTGGACAGGCAGGAGATGCTGCGGGCTTTCTCGCGTGCCGTCGCAAAGACCGGGAACAAGATAGCCGCCAGAATCGCGATAATGGCGATAACGACGAGCAGTTCGATGAGCGTGAAGCCGGTATTGGCACGGGATTTTGTGCCGGAATTGTGTGCTGTAAGTTGAGTATTTTGGGTAGACATGGAACGACTCTTTTCCTGATGCGCCTCTGTGCATCCGTATCAAATTGCGCTTTGCGCCGAAACGTGATAAAATAGCAGTGAAGTCCGGTGTGCAATTTTTTCACGCCGACTGGTCGAGAGCGTGTTGACGCACGCTCTCGTCTTTCTTTGTGTCAGGCAATGACTCTGAAGCGCGGCAGCACAAAAACGAGTGCTGAAACGGAATCCTGCCGACAAAAAGGCATAATTTGGTTGGAATGAGAAGGCGAAAAAACGATGCGGGCGGCGTGAAGATGCCGCGTTAGACTGTGGGAGGGGCGCGAGAAGACGAGAGTACCGCGACGTTTTGGGGCGCACGCGGCAGGGTAGTGACGACCTGCATCATGCGATACGAGGGCGGCACAACAGTCAAAATAGGCAGGGCAGGAGACAGAACATTCATCTGCCACTCGCAAACCGCGCAATGATGAGCGTGGCTTGGTTGTGCAGTGTCTTCCCGTACCTGACTGCCTTGCGAAAGGGAACGCGAGGTTTGGGAACCAGTAGAGTGCGTCGGAGAGGCGTTTACTGCGGCGAGAAAGTTCATCTCGTCAGTATGAAGGAATGAGGCGAACGTCCCGAAGAACAGACAGCAGAACGCCATCAGACCGGCGCAAAATCGCACGCTGGCATTATGGCGAACAGTCTTATTCATTCGGTTTGCTTTCCTTTCCTCGAAGTCTCTCATACACACTAACAACTCATTATAACACACGATGCCGCTTGACGCAAGGGTTCCGCTCGAAATTTTATTCGGATAAAACGAACCCCGCCCGAAATTTCGGGCGGGGTTGCTGATAGACTTACACACAAACTGTCAGGCGACAGCAAATTCGGTATATTGTCTTACCATCGGTGGATTGAACGCGAGAACAATGTCTTCTTTCGAAACGCCTGCACGCATCAACTCGACTGCAATTCCCTCTTCTGTCCAATCCTCTTCAATCCAAAGTTTTTGATTCTTGATTCGTACATAAAATATTTGACTGCGGACGCGATCTTCTCCACGCCAGCCAAGGCGCAAAAGCTGATAATGCTTGTTGGAATCGTCACAGATAACAACCAATTCCGTATCTGCATTGGATTTGGCTTGACTGTGCCATTCATAATATTCTTGGAGCAAACAATGCATTAACTCCTGAAATCGGGCTGTCTTATCCATTGTTCTATCTCCTCTGTTTCTAAACGAACAACAATAATATTCAAAGAGTAATCGCGCTGAACCAGTCGAAATATACCGCGTCCAAAAGCCTCATGATAAATTGTATGGCTGACAGCAAGATAGAGATCACGCTCTGAGTCCAATTCTTTCAGCACACTTTTATAAGCGTTATACTGCCCCAATACCCCATAAAGTTCATACTGTTTCGAAACGGCAAAGAAACTTTTGATTTCAACGGCAATCTTTTCTGTTCCACGCTCGGCGGCAAAGGGAAGTTCCGCCGCCAAATCAATATGGATTTCATCCTCAAATTCGAGCGAATAGGGGTCGTGGGTAATCGTCCAACCGTCTTTGACAAGGGCATTTTTGATGGCGTCGTGAATGGAATCTTTGCGTGGCATGGGGAGAGTTTCGCGAGACAAGACGAAATTTCCTGCCTATGAAGCAGAATAAAACGAACCCCGCCTGAGATTTCGGGCGGGGATTCATACAATGCGACTTTTTAATTTTCATGGTTCAATGATCGTAATTTCTGTAAAGCGTTGAAAATGTTTCGCGTTCATCGTGAGCAAATGCGTGATATTGTGCGCCAGCATAACAGCAACAAGGCGAGCATCATGTACCGTTCGCCCTGAGACTTCATACTTCTCCATCAGATTACGCCAATGTGGATAAATTTCAGGAATGTCTGGAAGCAACGGAAAAAATGCTTCGATTTCTTTTGCTTTCGCATTGGCTTGTTGTGAAGTGAAACCCAATCCGTTGACATCCGTAGGGCGTGTTGCCAACGACTGGAATTCGACGAGATTCTGTGGTGTGACATAAACAGTATCACCACGCAGAATAAGAGCGTCCAATGCTGTTTTGACACGGAGATGACTGGCTTCGGCAGGAACAAACCGCCGCCACATGACGTTTGCATCAGAAAGGTAAAACGTCATGAGCTATGAACTTTCCCCATACAAATTTTCACGGTCGAACGCTTCATCGGGCAGTGTCGGTGCATTGCGGTTTGTTTCAGCGAAGGCGTCCATTGCAGCGATACGCTCTGCCGGAGTGAGGTCGGCACGAAAACGACTGGACTGCATTTCGGCTGTCTGCGGAACAATGAGCGTCAGTTTGGGATGAGTACGCAGTTCCGGTGCATGGGCGGCTAACTCATCCCAAGTGCCTTCATAAACTTTTGCGTAGGACATGATAATTTCTCCTTGCGTCATTATATCACAGTTTGAGTATAACACTTCTCGATTGACACGAAAAAGAACCCCGCCCAAGATTTCGGGCGGGGAGTGAGTTGCTCATTAGAGAAAATGTCCAGCGCAGCATTAGGGGTAGTAGTGCCAATCCCGATTTTACCGGCAATACTGCTCAATGCCCACCAGAGACTTTGAGGAGAGAACTCGCATTTGTCGCCAAAAGTGGGTTAGGGTACAAGCCCGTCAAATCGCCGCCAGCGGTCAGAAAATTGTTGTTCAGTTTAGCGGCTGTAATACTTCCATCAGGAACGGTGTTGGCTTTCATAGCATAAGCGACGCTGAGGAGTTGCTGGCGCGGAGTCAAGGGAGTATCGCTGCCGACTTTGATCTCAAGCCACAAATTGCCATCAAAGACGTTTACCGGAAATCCGCTCAAAATCACCGCAAACGTGCCAT
>CAZPZP010000056.1:10606-11970 GCA_964591025.1 uncultured Chthonomonadaceae bacterium | reverse complement strand
CGTCGAGGTTCCGAAGTGCCGAGCGAAAGTAGTCGGAATCGTAGTGAAACCGAGAACCACCTCGCATCACACGGAACTTCTTCTCCCCGACACTCTGGTTCTCGGCGTTGAGGTCGGTGGCGAGACGACTGCTATAAAAGTCCTTGTCATAGTAGTCGCTGCACCACTGCCACACATTCCCCGCCATATCCAGAACACCATACGCACTCGCTCCCGATGGAAAACGACCCACTGACTTCGTTCCGCCCGCATCGCCTAACTTTGCTGTGCTGCACCACAACTTGCTTGTGTCAAAATTCCCTTCCCACGGGAATGTACGCTTCTGTTTCTTCGCATCGTCCCAAGACGCGGCTTTCTCCCATTCCGCTTCTGTCGGTAGCCGTGTGCCAGCCCACGCGCAGTATGCCAGTGCATCGTTATAGGAGACATTGACGATAGGATGATCCCGCTTCGACCAGTTCGGGTTGAAAGAGGGCGCATCCGGCTTCTTATGCCCCGTCTCGTCACAGAACTTCAAGTACTGCGCGACGGTCACTGTCGTTCGATAAATATAGTAGCCGTCCAAAGTCACTTTATGGATCGGCTTCTCGTTGTCGTTGTCGTTACTTCCCATCACAAACTCGCCTGCCGGAATGAAAATCATGTCGGCGTTGTCTTTGGTATTCTTCTTGAACTTTGCCGCCGCGATATTGGGATTCCCGCCGCCTCCGGGATTGACGACAACGATAGGCTGTACGATGGGTTTCAGGTAGACGCCGAGACGCAATTCCGTCACCACGTCACCGAAATACTCCTCCCATGCGTCGCGTTTCAGGCGTCCGCCCGCCGTTTTCAGCGGTCCCAGCAATCCTCCTAATCGCGCACTCGCTTGCAGTTTGCCCTGGAAGGCTTCTGTTGGCAGTCCCGCCTCTGCCGCCGCCTGCGTGATGTCCACTGTCGAATCGTAGCGTCCCTGCAAGGCATAGATCGGTTCGCGCTTGGTGAGTTCCGCGCCTGTTTCGCGCACCGCCTCGGCAAAGCGTTTGATGTCCTCGTCGAGTGCGGCGTCCATCTTCGGCTTTTCAACGTAGAGGGCAAGCGCGTGGTCGCGGTCAAAGTCGGTCTGCCCTTGCGTTGTCGCGGCAAGCACCGCCCGCGTCGTATCGGCGAACCGCTTCATGCCCTGCGCGTGGCAGCTCATGCAGGTCAAGCCGTTGCGAACCACCGGATCGTTGACGTTCTCTTTGTTGCTCACGATGTCAATGGGACCCGTATCAATGCGCTTACCCTTGTCGTCTACCAACAGATAGGCTTGCAGTCCGTTCGGCAGGTTGAAGATGATCTCGCCGCCCGCCGCCTCGAAATCCAGTGGATGCTTGAAGATG
>CAZPZP010000056.1:0-10506 GCA_964591025.1 uncultured Chthonomonadaceae bacterium | reverse complement strand
GTTGAAGATGATCTCGCCGCCCGCCGCCTCGAAATCCAGTGGATGCTTGAAGATGTTCTGTTTGCCCGCGCTGCTGTTGAAATCGTAGGAACGCCAATATGCTCCATACGGCGACTCGTGCCGCTCCACGATGCGGTTGTTGCGCGATACGCCGCTTTCCGAAAATCCGGCGCGAATGGCGGTCTCTTCCTTCTGGTTCCGCTCGATGTCCACGCCGAGTTTCGCTTCTAATTTCCCTGCGGTGTCGGGCAAATCCAGCAGTTCGTGATAGAGCGGCGGCAGGGCGGCACGCGAAACGAACCAGTCGGCGCGGACGTAGGGCAGAGCGCATTTTGTGGTGGCGTAGGTGTTCTTTGCGGTCGGCGTCTCGGAAACAATGCCATAGGGATACGCCGCCAGCAATCGCTTCCAAGTCTGCTCCGTCCACGAGAACTTTCTCATATCAACTCGCAATATCGTCTTGCCGGAGTCAATTGGCTGCGGCACGGAAATCTTCTTCTGCCACGACAGGCTGTTGAGCAGTTTCGACAATCCAACACGAAACGCCTGAATATCGTCCTCGCTCTCGCCCGCGTTTGCCAGATGTGTCAGGGTGAAGTAGCGCAGATACGGGCGGTCACGGTCATTGGCGCGGTTGAGGTCGGCTTCGATTTCGCGCAGAATAGCGGCTTCGCTCAGGAATTTGCGCGGCGCAGCAGGCTTTTCAACTTTGACTTGTGGCGCACCGGCTTCAATCCACGCTTTGAGTGTGGCATTGTCGCTGTCACTGAGCGGATCGTTTTCACTGCGGGGCGGCATCGGGTCGCCGGGAGTTTTGGCAGAGCGAATGTAAATGCGGGATTCGTCCGGCTTGCCCGGCACGATATGCCCGTTGTCCTCCATAGATTTATAATCGCGGAAGGTGAAGCCCGCCTTTTTGTCCTTGCCGTGACATTTGCCGCAATGCTTATCCAGCACCGTATAGGCTTTGGTCGCAATATCGGGATTCTGTTGCGGCGCGGCGGGGCTGTTTGTCCACGCCGCCGATGCCAGCAGACCCAACGCGGCAAATGAAAGCAGAAAAGGGGCAGTGAGATTCTTATTCATGGCGCAACGAAGTTCCTCAGAAGAGTGCAATGATCAATGAGAACAGACGCATCGAACCAGTCTATGATACGCCCTTGGTTTTCTATTGTGACATGAATTGCCACAAAATCAGGCGAGAGATTTCGGCGGCTATGGATTGAGTCTTTATGTTGGATACCAAGCAGAACTGACCAAACTCTCCCCGAAATGCGCCATACTGAAACCGCCGCGCAAAATTTCTGTCTGTTTGCTATGACATCGGCAACGGAACGACGGCGCAAAGCAATCTCGTAAATAAAAATACCGCACGCAAATTTACCCATTTTATTTTTTGGTTTGAGGGGGCAGGAAGGATGAGGAATGGAAGGGACACTGGCAATACGCCGCACCCTGATTTTAGGCATTGGAACCACGGGGCGCGAAGTCGCTGAAAGCCTTGCCGAACATCTTACATGGCAGTTCGGGGGCTTGGAGAAAGTCGCTTGGGTACGCATTCTTGTTCTGGAAACGGAACAGCCTGTCTCCACCTTAGGGGATCGCGTGCTATGGAGCGGCATGAAGCCCGACGAATACAACCAATATATTACGCAGCCGCGCACGGCGGGGGCGGAATTCGGCTTTTTCGACTGGCAGGACAGCCCCACTCTGAGCAAAATTACAAACCCCTCGACAGGAGCGGGCAACCTCCGAATGCTGGGGCGACTCTGCCTGTTCCATCCGCGCACCTACACCAACCTGCGAATGCGCGTCACCCGCGACATCGCCGCCTTGCAGCAGCTCACGCCGCAAAAAATCGCCGATGAGATGGGCGATCCAAATTTGAGTGTGAATATCCACACAGATACCGTCGTGTATGTAGTTGGTACGCTCTGCGGCGGTACGTGCAGCGGGGGCGCAGCAGATTTGGGCTACCTCCTCGACGTGTGGACAAACAGCAGTGTCAACCGTCAGGCGATTTTCACGATTGCTCATCCCGGCGTCGCTCGCTCAGAAGGTCCGCGCTATAAGAAGAATTGCTATTATGCCCTTAAAGAGTTGAACCATTATCAACTGTCGGAAAACCCTTGGGTACAGCGACTGCCCGGCTACGGCGAGCCGTTTGTGCGCCAAACCGTGCCGTATGATATTCTGCGCGTCGTGATGCCCGGTGGTCCGTCCGGTGAAGACGTGCAGAGACTCAATTCCATGATCGGGCAGTATTTGGCTGCGGCAGTCGGTCCGGCGGGGGCGGAGATTGCCGCCAACGATGTCAACGCGCTTAATAAAATGGCGTCTACGGAGGCGTTAGGGTTTATGCGTCCGTTGTTCAGTACGGTGGGCGTGGCGGCGTTGGAGTATCCGGGCGAGCATATTCAGCGCGGTGCGACCAATCGCCTGATCGCCGGAATGCTGACAAAGTGGGGGCGGCATCGCACAGAATCGGACAACTTCGATGCGGCACTGAAAACGCTTGGCGGCGGAGATTTCGATCTCAATATCGGGAAGTTGTCCGCCGGTGTAGAGCCGTTGCTGGGGACGTTTCAGGATATGATGCGAGCCGCACAGGAGGGCGATCCGCCGCGAGTAGAGCAGGTTCGCCAACTGCTGCGGGATATTACGGCGCGGCTCGAAGCGTTGAATCCGCCCGCGCCGGAAGCCGCGAATCCGTCCCTGCCGACCCTCATTGAACTGATGCAGCGCAATCAAGAGACGGGCTTGAAGGCGGTGCAGGGGGAACTCAATCGCTTCTTGGAGCAGTTTTTGTTCTCGCTCGACGGTGGTCCCGGATTTGTGGCGGCGGCGTTGAGGAAACATTTGCTGAATATGGAGGGTTGGAGCGATGTGGCACAAAATCGTCTGCCGGAAAGTCAGCAGGACGCCCGCGCCCTGCGTGATATTCTGGAGCATCATTTAGACGAAGTTGAGAAGGCACAGAAGGGATTCAATCCGTTCGGCAAGCAGGAGAAGGTGCGGGCGGCGTGGGAGGCGGTTGGGCATAGTCTGAACAATTATCTGGAAGCCGAAATCAAGACGCAAACCGTCAGTCATCTCACGCGGCGCAACTATGTGCGCGAACGGATCGATCAATACCGCAAACTGACGACCGTACTGCTGAGGCGATTGGAGCAGATGCAAGCCGCGTTCAATCAGGAGGCGGCAGAACTGGAGCGCGTTTGGAAGGCAATGGCGGCTTCGTCCCCAACGGTGAATGGGCGCGTCTATTTTCAAGCGGAACCGCCCGCCCCGACAGGCACTATTGGCGAGGAGTATTTCAGTCTGCTGCGCCAACAGCGGTGGGCGGAAGAGCCGGCAATCGGGTGGGACGACAGCCAGAAAGAGGAGGCGGCACAGCGCGACGTGTTGAAGGCACTGGCTCCGCTCGCGACGGAGTTGATTCGGGAGGAGGGCGCGGGGGCATTCGATGCGCGTCCCGGCATTCAGTCGGCACGCGAGATGATCCCGCAAGCCGTTCGGAATGAGATTGAGGCACGCGCCCGCAAACTGTTCGAGCCGCTGCGCCAGCAAGTCCATATTGCGGATAAAGCGAGTGACGCCGACCTGAACACGGTGATTCTTTTGAGCGAGCCGAAGTTGGGCGTTTCCGGGACTCAGGTCAGTGATCAGTTGGCGGGAGTGCGAGGCGTCACTCCGGCGATTCAAGACTTGGCATTTACAGACATGGAGACGGGCGGCGGGCGCAATCGTCCGACAGTGGCGGGTTTGGAGGAGCGCGTTCGCAACAATATGACTCTCGCACGCGGGCAGATCACGGACAGCAACGATCCGTTCCGATTGCTGCTAATTCGGGAAAAGCACGGCTTCACGATGGGGCAGATGGAGGGGGTTGTGCGTTCAAGCTCGCACGATCTGACTTCGCTACAGAGTGCGGAGTATTGCAACGATTTTCACTTCTGGCATACGCGCCGTGATGTGGATTGGGTGAATCCGCTGACGCCGCCCGCGCAGGTGGAGGCGACAGAAGAGGCGTGGCTGTTGGCGTTGCTTTTGGGACGCCCCGCCGATGGGATGATGGCGTGGACGCCCGCGAACAAGGGCGAAATCGAGCCGGAGGGTTGGTATACACTCTCGGCGGGCGAGTTCCGGGTGTTTTATCCGCCGGGAATGCTGGATGTGAGTGATCGGGAGGCGAGTCTGCCGAACAATTTCCCGGAGGCAGTCGCCAAACTGCTCAATCCCGATTATGCGACACTGCGCCGCAGTTTGACGATGCGGTTTAATGCGTACCGCGATAAGTTCACCGATGACAGGGCGGTTCGGGTGATCGATACGGCGTTGAGCGCGTTGGATATTTTCGGGGCGCAAGACATCGAGCGCAAACGGGCAGAGCAGATTGTTCGCCGTGCCTATCGCCGCAACGACAGCCTGACCCGCGCCTTTTTCCATTTCCGTACGGAGAGTATGGAGAAGGGACGTGGGGAATTTGCGTATCTGCGGCACGTTCAGGGCGAACCGATTCCGGGCAAGAGCGCGGCGTATCCGGCAGACGGCTACTATTGCCCGAACTGCAACTACCCGCTTGGCAGCACGGTGGAGCAGTTGCTGGAGACGATGTTTTTGTGTCCGGCGTGCAGTCAGGGCGAACGCTACTGGCCGTAAATCGTTGATAAACAGAATTCATCAAGGAGCGTTTTTGGAGTAAGGGGCATGAACACTCAAAACCCTTACTCCAAATCGAAAAAGCGGTTGAGCGGCGTTTGCCCTGTGTAAAACTGAGCGGGCTTCGCCCACTTGGCGTGTCCGTCCAGCCAAAAAATATTACTTCCCTCACTGTGCATCGTATTGGGACGCCCCCAGCAATCTGCATTTCCCTCTGAAGGCGGGAGTAAAAATTTGCCTTCATCGCCGCACCAACTGGCACTCACACTGGATTTGGCATCCGTCATACAGACGGTTTCGGCAGGCAGAGGAATAGCACTCAGCGAGACAGCCGTCTGACTGTCGATATTGCTGAAGTCGAGCGCAATTGTGGTGAGATAGCGGACATTATAGCCAAAGTGCGTCGTTCGTGTTCCATTGGCATCTGTCCTTGCAACCTGACTGCTGGGACAAAGCCAAACATCCTTGTTTTTGAGATAGGGATCAATCATATCGTGCCATGTGATGGCTCTCGTGGCTGTGGCATAAGCGGCAAGCGGAAGTTGTTCATCGTAGTCTTGAATATACATCAGCATTCCAGTGCCGAGCTGTTTGAGATTGGATGAACAGGCGGTTTGTCGGGCTTTCTCGCGGGCTTGAGCAAAAACCGGAAAGAGAATGGCGGCAAGAATAGCGATGACGGCGATAACAACGAGCAATTCAATAAGAGTGAATGCGTGACGGCGGAGCAATCTTCTCCTCCTTGAATAAAGAGTGTTTCTTTGTTGGACGGTGTGAGAGTTGTCAAGTTACAGGTTAGAAGCTCCAGATAATCTTACAATCCGTTGGCACAGTGCATTTTTCTCCAGGCGTTTCTGCTTATATTGCTGCGGCGAACGGGTACTATCCTCAATGAACGAGCGACAACCCGATTTTCTCATGGAGGAAACTTATTATGCCGTACGAGCATTCCCCGTTGAATGACATTATGCCCCTCGATGCAACGGAACTGGCACAGATAGATGCCTATTGGCGGGCGGCGAATTATCTGTCCGTTGGGCAGATCTATCTGTTGGACAATCCTCTCCTCAGAGAGCCGCTCAAGCCCGCGCACATCAAGCCGCGTTTGCTTGGGCATTGGGGAACGACGCCCGGACTGAACTTTATCTATGTCCATGCGAATCGGATTATCAAGAAGAACGATCTTGATATGATCTACGTCATCGGTCCCGGACACGGCGGACCCGGAATTGTTGCCAATACCTATCTCGAAGGCACTTACAGCGAAGTCTATCCCAACATCACCCAAGACGAAACTGGCATTCAGCGGCTGTTCAAGCAGTTCTCATTTCCGGGCGGAATCCCGTCCCACGTCGCGCCCGAAACGCCCGGCTCGATCCACGAAGGCGGAGAACTCGGCTATTCCCTCTCTCATGCGTTCGGGGCGGCGTTCGACAATCCCGACCTGATTGTGCTGTGTGTTGTTGGCGATGGCGAGGCGGAAACGGGACCGCTTGCGACGAGTTGGCACTCTAACAAATTCCTCAATCCGGTGACGGATGGCGCGGTTCTGCCGATCCTGCATCTCAACGGTTACAAGATCGCGAACCCAACGATTTTGGCACGAATGAGTCATGTCGAGTTGGAGCAGTTGTTTCTCGGTTATGGGTATAAGCCGTATTTTGTGGAGGGCGACGACCCGCAAGTTCTGCATCATACGATGGCGGCGACATTGGATACCATTGTCGCAGAGATTAAGGCGATTCAGAAGGCGGCGCGTGAGGACGGAGTCGCGGAACGCCCGCAGTGGCCCTTGATTATTCTTCGGACGCCGAAAGGGTGGACAGGTCCCAAAGAGGTTGACGGGCAGAAAACGGAAGGCTCATGGCGGTCGCATCAGGTTCCCATGGGCGACATGGACAAGCCGGGTCATCTCCAAATTTTGGAGACGTGGCTGCAAAGTTATCGCCCTGAAGAGTTGTTCGATGCCGAAGGAAGATTTGTGCCGGAACTTGCCGCGCTCGCGCCGCAAGGCAATCGGCGCATGAGTGCCAATCCGCACGCGAACGGCGGCTTGCTTCTCAAAGATTTGCTCCTGCCCGATTTCTGCGCGTATGCCCTCGATGTCCCGAAGCCCGGCGCGACGTTTGCCGAAGCCACTCGCGTGATGGGAACATTCCTGCGCGACGTGATGAAACAGAACTTAGTAGCGCAGAACTTCCGCATTTTCTCGCCGGATGAGAACAATTCTAATCGTTGGGGCGACGTTCTCCAAGCGACAAATCGAATGTGGATGGAGGAGATTCTGCCGGAAGATGATCATCTCGCGCACAATGGGCGCGTCATGGAGATTTTGAGCGAACACTCGTGTCAGGGCTGGCTGGAAGGCTATCTGCTCACGGGGCGGCACGGCTTTTTCTCGTGCTATGAGGCGTTTATCCATATCGTGGACAGTATGTTCAATCAGCACGCGAAGTGGCTCAAGACGACGCGGCATCTCGGCTGGCGCAAACCGATTGCGTCGCTGAATTATCTGCTGACTTCGCACGTTTGGAGGCAGGATCATAACGGCAACACGCATCAAGACCCCGGCTTTATTGACCATGTGATGAACAAAAAGGCGGAGGTCGTGCGCGTCTATCTGCCGCCCGATGCCAATACGCTCCTTTCGGTGACGGATCACTGTCTCCGCAGCCGCGATTATATCAATGTGATTGTCGCGGGGAAACAGCCCGCTTTGCAATTCCTCGATATGGACGCGGCGATCAAGCACTGCACGCACGGCGTCGGGATTTGGGAATGGGCGAGCAATGATCAGGGCTTGGAGCCGGATGTGGTGATGGCGTGCGCGGGCGATGTGCCGACGCTGGAGACGCTCGCGGCGGTGGAGATTTTGCGCCGGAACTGTCCTGACCTGAAAATTCGGGTGATCAATGTCGTTGACCTCATGAAACTCCAATCCGAAACGGAACACCCACACGGTTTGAGCGACAAGGATTTCGATACGCTGTTCACGACCAATAAGCCAGTGATTTTCGCGTATCATGGCTACCCTTGGCTGATTCACCGCCTGACGTATCGGCGCAAAAATCATGGAAATCTCCATGTGCGCGGCTACAAGGAAGAGGGGACGACGACCACGCCGTTCGATATGTGCGTCCTCAACGATCTGGATCGGTTTCATCTCGTAATCGATGTGATAGACCGCGTGCCTTCGCTCGGTTATAAAGCGGCGTATCTCAAGCAAGCCATGCAGGACAAACTGCTCGACCATACCCGTTATGTGCGCGAATATGGGGAGGATATGCCGGAGATTCGCGAGTGGGTTTGGGTGGTATAATGCGGATTACTATTCCGTCTGAGAGGCTCATTATGGCATTGCCTGTTTTGGAACTTGAAGGGACAGTCGAAGAGATTCGCGCCCAACTGCCCGATCTCCCCGACCAACGGTTTCATGTCACCCTGCGTCCGCTTGATCCCGTAACACCGACGGAGACGCTGTCCCTCACCATCACGGAGAAGATTTTGGCACGGGCGCGATCCATTCCCTCCGAAGACCGCGCCTTGCTCCCCGTCGATCTGGCGGAACAGCATGATCATTATATTTCTGGCTGGGAGAAACGATGAGGCGGTTCTTTGCGGATACCTTCTACTGGCTTGCTCTCGCCAACCCCTCGGATCAGTGGCACAACCGCGTGATACAGATTGCTTCTGCGCTCGGCGTGTTCTCCCTTGTGACAACAGACGAGGTGCTGACAGAGTTTCTGACGGGAATGGCGGCGTTGGGGGAGCATCGTCGGCGTGAAGCCATCGAAACCGTGCGTGATATTCTCACCGATCCTCTCGTCACAGTTTGTATTCAGACGCACCAAACGTTTTTGGAGGGAATGGCTCTGTATGAACGCCGTGCCGACAAGCAGTACAGTCTGCCCGATTGCGTCTCTATGAACACAATGCGCGAGATGGGACTGACAGAAATCCTCACTAACGATCATCATTTCACGCAGGAAGGCTTCACTGTATTGATTCCAAAATAGGGAGTGATTGATCGGGTTGCGGCGTTGGGGTATCGCGCCGCATATCTCAAGCAAGCCATGCAGGACAAACTGCTCGACCATACCCGTTATGTGCGCGAATAGGGCGAGGATATGCCGAGCGTGCGTGATTGGGTTTGGGATTCCGGCGTGTAATAAGCGGGGAATGATGAGAAAGAAAAATGAAGATGACACGCATTGCCACTCCTGCGTATGCGTCCACCAGAGAGGTTAAGATATATCCGGCATTTGGTGAAGACGAATACCGGCGCGTGATGGAACAACGCGACTGGGTTCTGCAAACCTTCGATCAGGCTGTCCAGACCTATATTGACGACGGTGCTTATCCAGAGAGAGAGATGTTTCCCTCGTTGACTCGCCTCAACGGCGAATACTATCTCGACCTCGAAGGCTATTGGGTCAATGATGAGGAATGGTATCCTCGCATCGGACGTAGTAAGGAATACCGTTTCAGCCTTATGGCACACTGCCTTGAGCATCGTAAATTGAGTGAAGATCAAGACTATCTTGGTCTCGAAGTCCATTTCACTTGGCTCCCCGAAACCGGAAGTATTGCATATACAGACGATGTCGATTCTTCCAGCATCTAAAGCGATATAGCGTGATAACGAAGGGCTCAAGGTGCATACTCCGGTAGTTTGTACGCCGGAAGAGTTGATGGAGGTTTAGCCAATGTGGGAAGACTCGATTGTTGAAGAAGTGCGGCAGGCTCGGCGGGAAATTGAACAGGAATGCGACAATGATTTCCGCAAGATTTATGAACGAGCGGCAGAAATTCAGAAGCAAGTTGCTCAGAAGCGGGCGGAAACGTCTCGCCGTAAACCGATGACAAAGAAAATTCTCGTAACCAAATAGTGCGGCGACGATATGCCGAGTGTTCCGGTGTTGGGGTATCGTGCCGCGTATCTGAAGCAGACGTTGCAGAACCTGTTGATTGACCATACCCGTTATGTGCGCGAACACGGCGACGATATGCCGAGTGTGCGTGATTGGGTGTGGAGTTCCGGGAGTTGATATGGAGAATACGTAGTGAATGACGAGATTTCAGATGAAGAACATAAACGGACAAAAGCCATCATGAGACGTTATCGCTAGCAACATCTCGCAACGTGTCTTGCTTTTCCTATCGCTTATGTCATTCTCGCTATCCTTTGGTATAAGTTAGTTGGGACAAAGTGGAACCGTCAGGCGTTAGGGACTTTTATGCTCTTTCAAGTATTCGGTACAGGTATCCTTTTGGCTACTTATAGACGCCGTTTTGCAAGAAAACTTTCCCTTGAAGAGCGAAAATTGCTGGTTGGGATTGCCTTGAGAGACAGCATGAGCCAATATATAGGCATCCAAGAAATCTTGGAAGAGATTGTAATCGATCCTGAAAAGGAGTTTCTTCGCCCTTTCGAGAAGAAAGACGATAACACCCTGCTTCGTGCCGCAACGCATACCGACGATACTGCACAGGAACAACTTTTGCGCCCAACCCAACGCGATACGGTGTGACAAGGGAGGGCGGTGGAATAAATTCCCCGCGATAAAGTACGCAACGTCCGCCTTCGCGGACAACTTCCTCGCTTTAGGATTGTCCCTGACGAGGGACATTGCGTTTTTACAAGCGGGGAATTCATTCCACCACATACGCATATTCGCCGGAAGCGTTATAATATGCGGCGGAAACCCTATTCTATTCGCCGGAAGAGCCATCATTGAGGATATGATCGCTCTTCCGACAAGTATTATGATGCTTCCGGCGAATAGGATACGGACTGAGCAAAAAGCCGGTCTCGTTGCGTCCTCACACCGGACGCAAGCCCGG
>CAZPZP010000055.1:0-12133 GCA_964591025.1 uncultured Chthonomonadaceae bacterium | reverse complement strand
TCCCTTAACAGAAAACGACACGGCTTTCTTTCTCGGAGCGAGAGAAAAAGCCGTGTCGGTTCAACCAACTGTTGTGTGATTTGCGAAAGACTTAGAAGCTTTCGCCGATCTGGTTGTAGTTGCCGATCAGGAAAAGCAGGTCAACGATGTCGTTGGCTCCATCTGCATTGAAGTCCGCCACTTGCTGATAGCCCAAGGCGGGCGCAACCTTATTGTAAGCACTAATCAGAACAAGCAGGTCGGTAATGTCAGCGGCATCATCGTTGGTGGCATCGCCAACCTTGGAAATCGGGAAAACAACGCCGGAAACGTCACCCGTTGTTGCGTTGGCACTGACCACACGCGACAAGTGCTGTGATCCCTTGAACTTGATGCGGTAGCTTTTCGGTGGCAGATTTCTCAGAGTAAATTGCCCTTGTGCATTGACGCTTGCTGCCACGACGAGGTCGGGGATGCTGTTGTCAATGGCGCGTACTGTGAAGAAGCCTTCGAGCGGAGCGGTGATCGGCGTTCCTTCCAGCGAAACAGTGCCGGAGATGGAGCGAGCGTTTCCTGCACCTGTGGTGACGCGGATATTATCCACTGCCCACCACCAGTCATTGCGAGCCAGTTCCATGCCGAAATCGAGGATCAGACTTGTGCTGCCTGCGGGAATGGGAATGACGATGTTGACCGTTTCGTTTTGAGAATCCGGATGGAAGAAAGCGCCTAAGACATCCGAGTCCCAGCGCAGAACCTCTACAAAGGTTGTTCCGCCATTGAACGAAGCACGAATAACGGCAGTCTGATTATTATCCTGTGGCGCGTCGCCATCATCAAAGCCTTCCGGTCTCCAACTGGAATCAAAGGTCAGAGTCACGGAGTTGGCTGAAACATTGGCGAGCGAAATCGCCGGGGTTCGCATAAACGTATTGTAGTACGCATTGCCGGGAATACCGACGGGGCTGTCATCATACTCATCGGGATCGGCAACTGCAACGATGCCTTGTCCTAATGTGAACTGAGCGCGGGTCTGATCGCCCGCAACCGAAACCCAGAAGTCTTTGCGGGCAAACGACCAGCCGCGCCACTCTTCCGCTTCGGGATCACCAGAATCAGGAACACCAGAAGAGTCCACTGTCCAGCCAAAGGGAGCCGTATGGGTGAAGACGTTGAGGTTCGTCCAGATTCCGCCGCCATTATTGGCTTCGAAAATCGGCTTTTGGAGTTTGGGAGTCAGCGACTCGAAATTTTCGCTGAAAATGGTAATTTGAGCAGACGCCATCGTCGGCGTCAAGAAAGCGGCTCCTGCCAGCAGCACTGCGGGAGCGAGTTTGAGAATATTGCAAGCCATCACAAATTCCTTTCAAGGATGAGCATTCTTGATGCTCAAAGTGGACTGCGAATTGATCTGTCAGCGGTGAGTATTACCGGCACTCAAGGCTCACAGAAACGAGGCGTTCTCTCAAAGTGTTACCAGCACTCTGACAGTCTGCCTCTTGGAGATGTTTATGACAAATTCGTCTCAATGGAAGAAATCTCTCCAAAGTTGTCATAGAGGGGCATTTGTGATGAAGGGGCGATACTGCACTGCACCTTCCCACAGACAGACCCTGTAGGCGAGGTGCTATTCTCTCTGTAAAAAAGAGCATAGCCGAGACACAATACTAACATTACCACATTAACAGCAGATTAAGAGAACATTAAGTTTAGAATAAGATTCGTGCGCTTGCTTCAATCAAGAGCGGCTTGGGCGTTGAAAGAGATCACGATACGGTCTTGAGTGCCGCAATAGGGCAACGCACTGTGCAGGAGATAAGAGGGAAAGAGAACCAGCATTCCATCGCGAGGAACAATATCCACGCGATTATTTTTCAGATAATTGTTGCCGTAATCGTTGAATGTGCCGCCCGTCGGAATCGGCGAATAGAAACGGTTTATGCCATTGCCCGCTCCTGTTCCTTCCTCGATGGCACTATCGCCCGCTTGTATATAGTAGATGCCGCACCAAGAGCAGTGGCTGTGATAATGGGCGTCGTGGTAGCCGCCGTTATTGGTGATATGGAACCAACTGTCCGCGATATGCGGCGTGATGCGGCTTGGCTCGACCTGCGAACCGTTGACGTGAGAAATGGCGACCCGAAGCGCGTCCTCGAAAAACGCTTTCAGTTCAGTGAGGCAAGCGGGCGGCGCGTCCAAGAGATCGAACGGACTCTCGAACAGCCCATACGCCGATTTGGCGGTCATAGCGACATTGCTGGCGATATTCTGCGCGTATCCCTGCTTGGCTTGATAGAGATGTTCGATCAAAGCGGCAGACTGCTCTCTGTGTTCTTTCCAGACGCAGCTGTAAAGGATCGTTGCCCATGTCATTCCGGGAGTGATGTCGTGTTCGGATGCCATTCGCTTGCTTGTCTCCTCATCGGAATCGGTTCGTTCACTTCGCGGGATAGGCAGAATTGACGCCATGCAGAGTATGCCAGATGACGCGGTTCAGGATCGCTTGATCCGGTCGGTCAATGCCGCTCCAATCCAGAGCGAGTGAACGCTGAGTCCAATAGCGTTCCGCGCCCGTTTGAGCCGAAAGCGGCGGATTCATTTCGTCCAATGGGATACGATTTGGGCGTGCCTGATAGGGCGTCAGGTCGGGTGTCTCTTGGAAACAGTTTGTCAGCGGCGGCGTCAGGGCATCGAAGCGGTTCATCGGATCGAGACCGAGCATGAGTTCGATTGAGCGCAGCATGGAAACTGTAGTATAGAGTGTGGAATCGACGAATTTGCGCTTGCTATAAGGGCTTATCGCCATGTAAACCGTGCGGTGTCCGTCAACGTGATCGGGTCCCGACTGCGCGTCGTCCTCGATGACGAAGATGCAGGTGTTTTTCCACTGCGGGCTTTTCGAGATCGCTTCGACGACGCGCCCAAGTGCGAGATCGTTGTCGGCGACCATAGACTGCGGCTTCGGATAAGCGGGATCGCGCCCTTCGGTATGGTCGTTGGGGAGACAGAGAATCATCAGGTTCGGAACCCGATTCTCCCGGCTGAACTTGGTGTATTCCTCTATGAACAGATCGGCGCGTGCCTGATCGCTTTGCCAGAGAGGCCAATAGACGACTTCGGGGTGAATATACTTTTTGAGACTGGAAACCGTTGTGCCGACTTTGACCTTGAAGTTTTTGGTTCCGTTTTGGCGGTCACGCCACATATCGAGCCACGATTTGGGCTGCGGCTCGAACTTCGCCAGTTTGTCGTCGCAAAATTCGCCGTATACCCGAATGGATTTTTTCTTTTTGGCGGCAGCGTCCCACAATGCCCCGCCGCTTGAGATCGCCATCGCGCAGTCGCCGTCGTCGGGATAGGTGCGATAGCCCGTATAGAATCGCTCTAAATAGTCGTTGGCGAGGGCTTGCGTTGACCATGCGTGACCGTCGGCACTGTTGGTTCCGCTGACGTAGCCGTTATCGAAAAGGGTAAACTCACTCGCGATAGCATGGTGATTGGGCGTAATTTTCTCGCCCAATCCGCACAGTTTCGGGTCGCCGTTGCCCTGCGGCACGTCGCCGAAAATCTCGTCATAGGTGCGATTCTCTTTGATGATATACAGGACGTGCTTAATGGCTCCCTGATAGACCGCCATTTTGGGGCGCAGGGTTTCTTGTGAACGATCCCAACCGTTGTTTTGGGCGACGTGCTTTGTCGCGGCTTTGAGGTCGGCGGTCAGGTCAATAATCGAGACTGTGCCTTGAAAGTCATGGGCGTTGCCAATTCCGCCCTTTGCCGTTTTGCGTACCGAGCCGTTGCCCTTTGAGTTGAGAACATAGGCGGTTTTGCCGTCGGGCATGAGGGCAAGGGCGACGGGATAGAATCCGGCGGGGCGAAATCCGAGCGTTTTCCGGCTGGCACTGTCAATCTCGCAGACGGCATTGTCGCCGCCGTTGCAGATATAGAGTTTGCCGTTTTGGAGTGTGAGGGCGCAGGGCATCGCCCCAAAAATGTTGAGATTATCCCATTTGATGGGAATCGTGCGCGTCACTTTGCGCGTCATCAGCGAGATTTCCGAAACGGTATCGCTGGCAGAGTTGGCGACAAAAACCTGCTCGCCCTGAATTGCCAAGCCGCTGGGATGCAAGCCGACATCGAGATGCTGCACTTCGCCTGTTCCGCGTGTGATCAGGCTGACCGTGCCGGACGCGGGCGCACCACGCGGGTCTACCACAATTACGGCGTTGCCGCTGACTGCTTCATTCTCTTCGTTTTCGTCCTCCGTCTCTTCTTTGGTGACAGTGCGCCCGCCCCAATTCGAGACGACAAGCGTTGTTTCATCGGCAGTGAGTTTGACATCGAACGGCAGATTTTGGACAGGATATTCGCGCAGGAATTTGCCACTGGTGAGATTGATCTCGGCAACGGCGTTGCGGTCACAAGCGGCGACGTAGAGGCGCGTGCCGTCGCGGGTGATTGTCATACCGCCGGGACGTGGATTCTCTTTTTCGCCTTCCGGCTTGACGGCAAGAATTCGCCCCTGTGTCAGCGTTTTGTCTTTGAGCAGAAATTCCTGCACGGTTCCCTGTGCTGTGGAGACAAAAAGGCGCGTGCCGTCCGGTGACCAGAGGATGCCGCGATACGCGGCAGTGGATTTGTTGGCGAGAGGAACAGTGCCGTTCTCAAAAACGCCGCTGCGATCCATCAGCAGAACATCGCTCTGATTGAGAACGGCAACAAAATTGCCCGTAGGATGGAGAGCCAAGTCGGTGGGTCTGCCATCGAAGGCGACGGTTCCGGGAACGATGCGCTGCCCGCTGGCGACAATGAAATCGCCGTCAGGCTGTTTGCCCATACCGAGAAACGGCAGGCGTGATGCCGCGAAACCGAACACGCCCAAACCCAAAACACATCCCGCCACCATCGCGGCTTTGATTTTCACGCAAGGCTCCTCTTTATAAACTTTCGCCTTCTATGGTTCGAACCAGCGATTGGGCGGCGTTTGATTGATATAGAACTGTTCCAACCGCAGCGATTTCTGATGTCCGTCCATGAAGCCGAGATTGACACGCTGAAAATGCCGCGCCGCCGCCCGCGAATCTTCGTCGTCATCAATCTCCGACGCGGGCGCGACCATCTTGTAGGTGTCGGGGCGCGGCGTGATGAGATCGTCGCCCGTGCCGGTATCGCCGAGCAGAACAGTCTCAGCCGGAGTCTGAAACGCGGCAAGTGAGCGAATCGGAGCCTGATCTTCGGGATCGTCGGTCAGGTCGGCAAAGGCGAGTTCGTTCAATCCATACGAATTGATGCGGCTGAGCGTATCGTCGGGACAACGGTTGATCTGCGTATTCTTGAGATAAGGCGCGATCATCGTTATCCAGAGAATGTCGTTATCCTCGGCGTCTTCATACGCAACAGGCGGAAGCGTCTCATCATAATCTTGGGCATACATCAGGACGCCAAGCGAGAGCTGCCGCGTATTGCTGGCGCATTGAGTTTGTCGGGCGCGGGCGCGTGCCTGTGCCAGAACAGGAAAGAGAATCGCCGCAAGGATCGCGATAACGGCGATCACAACGAGCAGTTCAATTAAGGTGAAGCCGCCGGGTTTGCGGTGAGAGTATGCCATCGTAATTTTCCCTCAAAGAGCAGAGTCGAATGGGTCTTTTCTCTTTGACGACACGTCAAGGCAATTTTGCACAGAGTCTATTTTCCGTCGGTATCACTGCCCGATTTTCCGGCGTCACGCGGCACGGTGGTATCGCGCTGTGACGGGTCTTCAGTGGATTTCGGCTCTTGTCCGGGCGCGTAGGTGATGCCTACGACGCCCGAACTGAACGCCCGCCTCAGCAAAATGCCCGCCCCGATCAGAGAGAGAATAATCACGACCGCGAACACGCCGGGATGCACTTTATTTTTCATGATCGCCTCTCCTCCACTTTGCTTACTTCGTGTTAATTGATCGGGTCGCGGCGGAACAGAATGCGATCCACGGTTTCGCGGCAGGTCGCGCCTTGGGCGAAGCGAGATTCCAGTGTGGCGATATTCTCAGGGTCGCGGCAGAAAAGAAGAAGATGCTCTTTGCGTTTGGGCATAATCGTAAAGCTGCCCGCGGCGGCACGCGCCATACTGAACGCGCCAACCTGCATGGTTTTGGCGTGTCCATCCATAAAGGTATATTGATATTGCCCGTTATGGCGCACTGCGGCGGCGCGTGCGCCATCTACCCCTTGGAAATAGGGCGTGAGGGTTTGCGGCGGCTCATCGTTGGAGTCGCCTTGCAGGACGCACTCGGCAGGAGAGGGAAAATCGGCAAGCGAGCGTCCGACCCAAAGCGAACCGCCCCACGGTGCGGTTTCCTGTTGTCTCGGTCCCCAAATGCCGTTTCCAGTGCGATAGTCGTACAGTCCGAAATTGGTTCCGTAGCCGAAGCACCGAGCAACGCGCTGCTGCTGCGGCAGAGTGATAGGGCTTGTGCCGCGATTTTCCAGTGACCAGCACTCCCAGTATTGCGTGGTGCGATTAGGACAGAAGAACATCTGGAAATTTTTGACGTAGGGTTGAAGTAGATAAAACTCGCCTATCGAGTCTTCGCCTGCCGGATCGAGATTGGCGTTGCCGGTTTTGGGCAGTCGCTCATCATAATCTTGAGCATACATGAGCCAAGAATTGCCCATCTGGCGCATATTGGAGAGGCAAGTGATTTGACGGGCTTTTTCGCGTGCCTGTGCAAAAACGGGAAACAAGATCGCCGCAAGGATCGCGATAATGGCGATAACGACGAGGAGTTCGATGAGAGTAAATCCTCGCGTGGTGCGGGTGTTGACGGAAAGCGTTTGAGACGGGAGCATAGAGTAAACCTCACTTTTCACGTTCACGATGCAGAGTGATAAAGAGGAACGCCAGAAGCACAGCGTTCCTCACGATAAGAGCCGAGCAATTTGTATTAAACTGATGGCGATCATTATACATCTTTATATGTTAAAGCAGTATTAAGAGCGCAAGATTTTTTGCGCGATTCGAGAGAAGAGTTTCCGCTTCCGCCGATCTCTCCATAATTCCCTCAAAAAACGGTTGACTCCGATTTCCAGTGTCTGCTATACTCTACCATATTGGTGAAGCAAGGTCGCTTCCTCTCCAATACCCATACCGCCGTATCTCCTGACAGTTGCAATGTCGCCCTGTCCGAAACTTATGCGCCAACCATTCGGTTTTTCTCACACAATAGAAAACCGTTTCGGCAGGGCGTTTTTTCTTTGTCCTGCCAACGCTTTACCCATCCCAAACCCATGAAAAGGAGAGGCACAAATTGACGCCCAAAGATGTCATTGACCTCGTGAAAGAAAAAGAAGCCCGTGTCGTAGACGTGCGCTTCACCGATATATTCGGACAAATGCAGCACTTCTCACTGCCCGCTTCGGCACTCGATGAGGAAAAATTCGAGGAAGGCTTTGCCTTCGACGGCTCGTCTATTCGCGGCTTCAAAGCGATCAATGAGTCGGATATGCTCCTCATTGCCGACCCCAATACCGCCTTCATCGATCCCTTCTTCGAGGTCACGACGCTGGTTTTGATCTGCGATATTATTGATCCGATTACGCGGGAAGTCTATAATCGCGATCCGCGCCAAATTGCCAAAAAAGCCGAAGCCTATCTCAAAAGCACCGGCATCGCCGATACCGCGTTTTTTGGTCCTGAAGCGGAATTTTATGTCTTCAACGACATTCGGTACGATCAGACCTCGCACTCCGGCTACTACTATATTGACAGCGACGAAGGCATCTGGAACTCAGGGCGCGACGAAAAGCCCAATGTCGGCTACAAAATCCCCTACAAGCGCGGCTATTTCCCCGTCCCCCCGAACGACACGCTCCAAGACCTGCGAACCCTGATGATGCTGACTCTCCAAGAGGTCGGTATCGAAGTGGAAATGCAGCACCACGAGGTCGGAACGGCAGGGCAGTGCGAGATTGACTTGAAGTTCGACACGTTGCTTTCGATGGCGGACAAGCTGCAAAAGTACAAATATGTCATCAAGAATACCGCTGTCCAGAACGACTATACGGTAACCTTTATGCCGAAGCCGCTGTTCCAAGACAACGGTTCGGGGATGCACGTTCACCAATCGCTGTGGAAAGACGGACAGCCGCTGTTCTTCGATGAAAAAGGCTACGGTTTCCTCTCGGAAATGGCAGTCCACTATATCGGCGGCTTGCTGAAGCACGCACCCGCCCTGCTGGCGTTCTGCGCTCCGACGACTAATTCCTACCGCCGTCTTGTTCCCGGCTATGAGGCTCCAATCAACTTGGTCTATTCGGCACGCAACCGCTCGGCGTGTATCCGTATTCCGATGCTCTCGAAATCGCCCAAATCCAAGCGTGTCGAGTTCCGCGCTCCCGATCCGGCAGCAAATCCATATATCGCTTTCGCGGCATTGCTACTGGCGGGTTTGGACGGCATCGAGAACAAGATCATGCCGCCCGCTCCGGTGGACAAAGACATCTACGAAATGCCCGCTGAAGAGAAGAAGGACATCGCGCAGACGCCCGGAACCCTCGAAGAGAGCCTCAATGCTCTCGAAGCGGATCATGAATTTCTGCTCAAAGGCAATGTCTTCACAAAAGACCTGATCGAAACCTATATCGAGATCAAGCGCGACGAAGCCAAGCAGATCGCCCTTCGCCCACACCCGTTCGAGTTCGCCCTCTATTACGACATCTGAGAATTCTCCCCTGCGTCTTCCGCAATAAAAAGCCCGTTCACTTCTCATATTGAGAAGTGAACGGGCTTTTTATTTTCTCATGGATTGTCAGGAATCTGGAATTGCAACGACCCAATCACCCAATGACCTAACAACCCAACTTCATGGATTGGAATAGTGAAACTCGAACGTCTGCTCGCGAGTAGCCTCTTGCGGTGCAATGTCCTCAGAATAGTTCTGGAACGGTTCTGCACGCGGAATGGCACGCCATTCGGGCGCGGGAATTTCATATTGCGAGAAGTAGCCGTTGCGCCAATTTGGGTGCAGGTCTTCATCGCGGAATGTCTGTGCCGATGAGGACATTCCATCGAAAAGGCTTGCCGCAAGGCGTCCGGTTCCCAAACTGTTGAAGAAGACAAGACCGGGTTCCATGTTGTGCAGATTATAGCCGAGAACGCTGTCCACTCTGCCCGCCGCGTTGTACATTCGTAGACTGGGAACATCCTCGCCATTAAGACGCAACAAAGCGCGGCGCGTGCCGCTCTTGTCGAGCAGGGTAATTCCCGGCGCGTCGTCTTCGTCTACGGCGATCCGCACGCGCTCACGTCCCTGACTGTCGCGCAAAATAAACTCTTTTGCCTCTACGCGATCCGAAGACGCTGTTGTCCTCACGACAACAGGGCGAGACAGCATCAAAATTCCCAAAAACAGTGCCATCACAATTCCTGCCAAAGCCGCCAACCCTGCATTCGAGAGGCGAATACTCAATTTCATTGCTCCAACCTCCTGCGTGTATTTTGTCCGGTGATTATAAACCGGCGCATCGAACTCTCAAAACCTCACGTCTTTGTGTGGTGCCTACTCTAACATTTCAGACGCGGCAAACAACGATTTGCTACGCTGAATTTTCGGAAAAATTTGGGCGAAAGTCGAGTCCCCTCTTTGAGTATCGACAACCGCAGCCATCCAGTATATAAAAAAACGCATAAGACGCCGATTCCGTTCCCAAAACCTCATTCTTCACGCCGCAGTAAATCTCCTGCATACAACGAGCTTGTCATTATTTTGGCAGAGCCTTCAGAATATCGGCGGTTCGGGCGCGGTCACCGTGCGACTTGCTGACTTTGGCGAACAGAATTTTGCGTTTGTAATCCATGACGAATGTCGAGGGAGATGCCGCTCCCGATTGCATTCAGAGTGACTTCGCGCAGCGAAATCCGGTATCCATTCAGGTTACGCCCGCGCCTTCGATGGCACGATTATAGGTACGGCACGCCCGCTCGCCATACCCGACTGCTCCGCCGCGCAAAAGCCGCTGTTCCGGGTTGCCGTTATAGAAACCCTGTACCCATTCCCAAGCGTTGCCCGCCATATCAAGACAGCCGTAAGGACTGACGCCGTCCGGCTTGGAACCGACAGGACGAACTCGCGCCGCACCCGGAAGGCATTGCCCTTCGAGCCGCTTTTGCAGTTCGGGAATGACTCTGCCCAGCGTCTTTTTGGGACGTGCCGTAACCCGTTTGCTGTCCCAAATATTGCCCCACGGATAGCGGCGCCCGTCGGTTCCGCGTGCCGCTTTTTCCCATTCGTGTTCGGTTGGCAAGCGTTTGTCCGCCCATTTTGCGTAGGCTTCGGCGTCCACATAAAGGACATTCGTTGCCGGCAAATTTTCGTCTCCTGCGGCGAATGTATGCGACGGGCTATACTGCTTAAATTGAGCATTGGTGACTTCGGTGCGATCCATCGCAAATGACGGCACAAACACGCGCTGTGCGGGATGGGCGTCTTCGTCGGCATCCTTATCGTCTGAGCCGACAACGAACTCACTCCCTGCGATATAGACCATCCCCGCCGGAACCTGACGCTTCTCTTGAACTTGCATCGCTTCTGAAGGCGGCACAGCGGCAAGCCGTTCGCGGGCAATGTCTCCACCTATCGCGAGTACGCTCCCAATTCCACATAAAGCAATCCATTTTTTGCGAGCAATCTGCCTCACGATTTTTTACTCCTGAACCGCATTTACCCAGCGAAATGAATTGTTGCTGTCCAAATCTCGTTGCTGAGATTTTGCCGGGTGTGCGGGCATTGAAAATACCCGGCACCGTGTCCTGCGGACAAGCACCCTTCGGATGCGTTGCTCTTGCGCGAGAATTCCGCGTCCGAAGGACGCTTGGCGGAACGTCATGCAGACGGGGGTTTTCACCCCCCCGGTTAAGAGCAGCGACGAGATTTATCCAGCGAAATGAATTTCTCGTGCAAGAGGCGTTCCGCCGTGCCGTGCTTCGCACTCTCAATGCCAGTCCACTATTGCGGGTTCTCCCTATGACGCAACCGCCTCCGCAGTTTTTGAGAGAACGACGGCTTTCACTGGAATCACAATCTCTTCCATCGGCTTGGACGTCTCCGAGTGAAGCGTCAGAAACTGAACAATATCTTTCGAGAACAACAAATCAAGCGTCCAATCCAACGCAACTCGGACTTTCTTCTCAAAACGCGGCAACTTGCTGAGATAAATGGTGCGCCACAAAAACCACGCCGGAAACCCCGAAAAGTTGATCCCGAAACCCCGCGCCACTCCGGTACGCCGTCCCAACGATGCCATCAAGCCAATGGTGTTGAACAGAAACGGGCGTTTTTTGCCGCCGTAAATAGTCGCTGTCAGGTTTTGCGCCAAAATCTTTGCCTGTCGAATTGCGTGCTGTGCCGTTGGCAGATATGGTTTGCCTGTACCGGGATCATACGCACACGCGCAATCACCGACTGCCCAAACTCTCTGCCACTCCGGCACTTCCAAATACTCATTGACGCGGGTTCGTCCTCGCTCCATCGCACACGGGAGACAGGCGAGCAGCGGATTGGGGGCAGTTTCCGCCGCCTATATCAGGGTTTTGGTCTGCAATTGCGTGCCGTCGCTCAACTCGACCCAACCCTCTCCTGCTTTGACAATACGAGTATCGAGACGGATGGTGACGCCACGACTTCGCACGAATTTGCTGTTCCACTTCGGCGTCGTTGTCCGGTGATGACAAAAAACCACATAAACAGGAAATGCCACGCCATGATTTCGCCGAAGCCGATGCGGTAGACATCATTCGCCTAATAAATCAGAATGCCGCTCCAAATCATTACCATCAAAACAGGAAAGTTGACCCAATGGAACCAGCGAATAGCAAGCGGGTGTTTTTTCTCCAAGCGTTTCATCGTCGCTTTTTCCTTTATCATTCAGGGATATATTTCTATCAATCCTCAGTATGAGCGAAAGGTTCCCCGCGACAGAAAAATTCTCAAAAATAAAAACCGCCCTCTCAGTATTGCTGAAAGGACGGTGAGAGTTTCCTCGACAAAATGAAACTTTTGAGACCGGAGGGTTATTCGCAAGAAGCACAACTTTTTGCGGTCACGACCCAAGCGTATACGTCATTAAACCTCTTGCAAAAGTCCAGTGAAATGAATTTCTCTGCTAGGGGCGGAACG
>CAZPZP010000054.1:0-12138 GCA_964591025.1 uncultured Chthonomonadaceae bacterium | reverse complement strand
GAGATGATCGCTCCTACGGTCATTGAGTTACGACTGATTACTTATTTTCATCTTATCACAATTCAATCTAGAATGCAATACTTTCCCATAAATTTTCCATCTCGTTTTGGTAGTGTTCTGCCTTATCTTAGCGATAAATCCACTTGCTCAAATCACGAATATATCCATCCGTTTCCTAATCCTCTACGTCGTGCAGGAAATCAAACGGCTCTGGATAAGTCACTGTTCCCTTGATTGTTTCTTTGTATGCGGGCAGACGATATGCCATCCACGGCGGTTCCGGCAAAGGAAAAGGCGGATCAATGCCCATTGCGCGAGCCGATGAAAAGCCAAATTGGGGATAATAGGACGGGACACCCTCGACAACAATCATCGGAAAATCAGACTTACGGAGCCAATCTATCGCGTGCGTCATGAGTGCAGAACCGACGCCGCGACGCTGATATTCCGGCAAAACACCAAGCGGAGAAAGCAGCGCGACTGTATGCCCCGAAGAGATGGCAGCGCGACTGAGCATCAAATGCCCTGCGACAACGCCATTCACTTCGGCAACAAGATTCAATTCGGGAATCAGCGTCTCGGAATCACGCAGTTTACAAATCAATTCCGCGACCTGCACATCGGGGGCGAACGCCGCCAGCGCAATGGCTTCGGCGGCGGCGTAATCGTAAGGCTTTTCATTGCGAATAATAAGATTGCTCATGTCCGCCAAACGTGATAAAGTGAACATACCTGTTTTTATCGAATCCTGTTTCTTGCGTGCTAAACAAACCCGTCTCAGGTCTGGCATCAGCGCGTGAACAAAATGCCGCAAACTTCATTCTCAACGATGGAATCGAAGCTATAATGCGACGCTGTGATGACTGGACAAACAAGTTGTTTCGAGATAGCGACGCACACTGCCGCCGTATATGGCAAACCATAGATTTGTTGAATCTCTATAGTCTCGGCGTCAAATGCAGTATACGTCCAGATCACAAAGAGACTTCGCAAATACTCTATCTCTTGATTCGCCGCAGCAGAACCCACCTTATGGCTTCGCTCCGCATACAGATCACTGAGGATCATATCATAGGTGTAGAACATACTGCCGGACGAAAGCAACTGTTCGATTACCAGACCATCGGGATCGCCATTTAGAAAAGCCTCAAGAGATGTGAAGTCAAAAATCATCTCCATTGTTTACTCTGCCTTCTTTCTCAGAGCATCTCTCAGAGCCGATTTAATGATATATCTTCGCTCTCGTACTGCGAACGGCTCCGGATCGCCTTTGGGAGCAGCACGCAGATTCTCAATCAACGCCTGACGTTCTTCGCGAGTCATCAGTTGCTGCTTGCGAATCTGCTCTTGGATGTACTCCGGCAATTCGGGTCGCTCTGGTGTTGAAGGCGTATTCGGTGTATTCGGTGTATTCGGTGTGTCCATAGAATTTTCTTTCTCCTCTGCATCGTTTCGCACACACAGAGTATATCACAGTTTTGCACTCGTCTCAATCCACCTTTTCCAAACAGAAAGATCAAGAGGTTGTTCTTCCTTCGTGGGAGCAAGAGTTGTCTAATGCACAGTGTGACGTTCGCACTTGACCGAACGCTCCTTTTTGCGACCACGCGCAGATTTTTGAAATTTACTGCAAAGTAAATAACAACGATTTTTGCAAACTTTCTGAAAATTGTGGCATAAGGGTTTGACAAATGAAGCGGGCGGTGTTATAATTGGGGTGTACTGCTGATAACGAAGGGAAGAAGTCCAGAGAGACAATACGGTTCTCCTCGCCTTCCTCTTTCGGAGGCGCAGTTTAAGACGGTGAAATACGCGCCGGAATTTCCCGGTCATTTCAAGAGTATTGAGGAAGCCCGTGCATTTTGCGCTCGGTTCTTCGATTTCTATAATACGCAGCACTACCACACGGGCATTGCGCTGTTGACCCCAGAGATGGTGCATTTAGGAAAAGCGGCGGTTCAGTCGGCAAGGCAACAAACGCTGGATGCGGCTCTTGCCAGAAAACCGGGGCGTTTTTCCAAAGGCTCACCCAAAGTGTTGCCGTTGCACAAAGAAGTCTGTATCAATCGGGTCGAGCCACAGAAACCGGAAGACTGACCCGAAAAGTACATAAAAACGATTTCAACTTTTTGTCTCAAAAGACTTGACATATTCCGTTTTCGCAAGAAAAATCAAACAGGTACTTTACTCAATCCTTAAAGGTGTTTGATGAACAAGCAGAACGAGTCTTCTCTCTCCAACAATCCAATAATCGCTTCTGACTTAACTGATGAAGAGCGTGCGCGAGCCGTTGAAATTCTGCTTGAAGAAAAACGGCGACAGGCAACGTTGGTCGTCATGCAACAGGAGATTGCCCACACCTATCACGACATAGACACCATCATGCAAATCATCCTTGAGCGGTGTCAAGAGATGACACGGGCGCAGGGCTGCGTGTTTGAAATCGCCGAAGAGGACGAAATGGTCTATCGCGCCGTGTCCAGTTCTGCCGCAAAACATCTTGGTCTGCGTCTCAAAAAAGACGGCAGCCTCTCCGGTCAGTGCGTCAAGCAAAACGCTGTCTTGATTTGTGAAGATACCGAAACAGACCCGCGTGTGGACAAAATCGCCTGTCGTGCCATCGGAGCGCGCTCCATGATTGTCGCCCCGCTCCAGCATGACGGGCAGGCTATCGGTGCGCTCAAAGTATTCGCGGCGGAAAAAAGCGCGTTCACTGCATGGGATGTCACAACACTTCAATTGCTTTCCGGCATGATGTCCGTCGTTCTGCGCGATGCCGCCTCGCTCGCCTCGCTCCAAGAGAGTGAAAATCGCTTCCGCTCGCTTGTTGATAACCTCTCGCTCATTGATAACCTCCCGCTCATTATCTGGATCAGCGATACTATAGGTAAGGTCACCTTCGTCAATCACTACTGGTCGGAATTTATAGGCTGTCCCATTGATGAAATCTATAGCCCCAAAAGCGGCGAGGGTATTCATCCCGATGATCATGACACACTCCTGGAGTCGTGGGTACAAACCGCCGCTGTTTATTTGCCCTACCACTCCGAGTTTCGCCGCCTGTATCACGATGGGCAGTACCATTGGATGAGTTCCTATGCGTTTCCTCGTTTCCACGCTGACGGCAAATTTCTCGGTTATATCGGTTTTAGTATCGACATCAACAAAGAAAAAGTTCTTCAATCTCAACTGTTGGACGCGCAGAAAATGGAGAGTTTAGGACGTTTGGCAGGAGGAGTCGCCCACGATTTCAATAACCTCTTAACAGCCATTCTTGGTTATACACAACTTGCCTCGTCCTCATTGCCGCCAGACGCCGAACAGCACTGCTTCTTGAACAACGTCATAACTGCATCGGAACGCGCCGCCGAACTTACCAAACAACTTCTCATGTACGCTCGCCGTCAGATGGTCGAGTTTCGCAATATCGACCTCAATAAAGTTGTGCGTGATGTTCTGCCGATTTTGCAGCAGACTATCGGTGAGCAGTTTGAACTGGTAACAGAATTGACAGCAGACGAGTGTTATGCCTATACCAACGCAGGACAGATCGAACAAGTCCTCATCAATCTGGTTGTCAATGCCCGCGACGCCATGCCGGATGGCGGGCACATTCTTCTCGAAACAGCGTGCGTTACTTTAGATGAAGATTACATTGCCACCCATTTCGACGCGGTTCCCGGCGAGTATGTCATGCTGTCGGTCAGCGATACGGGAATGGGCATGACACATGAGGTTTCAGGTCGCATCTTCGAGCCGTTTTTCACCACAAAAGAGATCGGCAAAGGCACAGGATTGGGATTGGCGACCTGTCATGGCATCATCAAGCAGAGCAAAGGCAACATCTGGGTTTATAGCGAGTTGGGACAGGGGGCGACGTTCAAGGTTTATCTTCCGGTTGTGCTGAACGTAAGCACGCAATCCAATACTTTGCCGCAAGAATCCCCGATGCCGCGTGTGGCGACACTCTTGCTTGTCGATGACGAACCGATGATTCGCGATGTAGCAGGACGGATTTTGCGCGAAAAAGGGTATCAGGTTTTGGAAGCCCGCAACGGCGCGGATGCCCTCCAAATCCAAAGCGAATGGAACGACGAGATCGATCTGCTGATCACCGATGTCGTGATGCCGCTGATGGGCGGGCGTGAATTGGAAGAACGAATTCAGCGTCTGCGTCCTCACATGAAAACACTGTATATGTCGGGCTATACGCAGAATGTGATCGTTCGAGAGGGCGTTCTCAAATCCAACATTATGCTTCTTACCAAGCCGTTCACTTCCGTCAGTCTTCTCCAAAAAGTTTATGAGGCGTTGGAGGCACAATAAGCCTTGGATAGTCCCAAGGCAAGTTGAGGTAGAATAGCAGTCAAACCGAACCACCTTCGCCATCGCACACCGGCTCTCGACCCTCCGCAATGCGTTACGGCTTGTCGTGATGAAAGAGGGCAAGATGGTAGAGAGCGGAACGCATGACGAACTGATGGAAGTGGACGGCGAATACGCGAAACTTGTCAATATCCAAGACGAAGTGAACAAAATTCGCGCCGTATAGAAAGGAGAACAGCCCATGTCCAACCCGTTTCCCGGCATGAATCCCTATTTAGAGAAGCCTTCATGGTGGAAACACGTTCATGGACGGCTGATTTTTACACTTGAGGACATGATAAACGCTCAATTGCCCGCGTCTTTCTATGTGGCGGCAGAAGAACGGGTCTATTTGTCTCTTGAAGAGAGTGCATATCTTGATATTATTGTCAATGAGGGTGAAAATTTGTCTTCTCCGCTACAGAAATCGTCTGTTGCGGTGCTTGCCACCGATGAACCCTTGATGATACTCGCACCAACCGAAGAGGTATCAGAGGTTTTCTTGGAGATACGCTTCGCTGACGAGTCGGAACGCATTATTGCGGTGATAGAAGCGCTGAGTCCGAAGAACAAAAGCCGAGAAAGTCGCGGCAGAGATGCCTATATTGCCAAGCAAAAGCAACTCAAGGAGAGTGAAATCCACCTGATCGAGATCGATTTGCTTCGTGCGGGCGCATATACGCTGGCGGCTCCCTACGAAGAGGTCACTTACAAGCACCCTGACGCTTGGCATTACGGCGTTTGTCTTCATCGGGGGGCGACGGGCGGTATTTATGAGGTATGGTTGTCCACTGTGCGCGAAAAACTGCCAAAATTTCCTATTCCTTTGACAGAGGGTTTTCCCGATATCGTGATTGACCTGACGGAAGCAGTTTCTCGTGTCTATGAAGGAACACAATTGGGGCGTCGTATCCGTTATAATCGAGAGCCATTGCCGCCACTGTCACCGGAAGATGTCCTATGGTTGGACGAATTGCTTCGAGGACAGGGTCTAAGGGCATAAAGTGCAGAGGAACCGCTTGATCCGTCAAAAAAAGTCGGCTTCGATCTGTGAGAAGGTGAACAAAATACACAGCGAATACGCGAAATCGGTCAATATCCAGAACGAAGTGAACAAAATACGCGCCCTTTAGTACAGGAGAGACGCCATGCCCAACCCATTTCCCGGTATGAACCCTTATCTTGAGAAGCCTTCATGGTGGAAACCGCTCCATTTTCGCCTGATTTCCATTCTTGATCGGCTGATCCGCGCTCAAATCAAACCTCCTTTTTACTGCTCCGTTGAGGAACGGGTCTATTTAACGCTGAAAGAGAGTGCAATCCCTGATGTTGTCGTCATAGACAGGGAGAATGCCCCTCGTAACCCGCAGAATTCGGCTGTCACTACGCTTGCGCCCGATGTTCCCTTGACGATTGTTGCTGAAAACGAGGAAGTCACTGAGAATTATCTGGAGATACGGCTTGCTGACGAACCGGGAGTGGTTGTTACGGCAATAGAAGTCTTGAGTCCCAAGAATAAAAAGCGCGAAAGCATGGGCAGAGACGTATACATTGCCAAGCAAAAGCGTTGTATCAACAGTGAATCGAACTTTCTTGAGATAGATTTGCTTCGGCGGGGGGCGTATAGCCTTGCTGTTCCCTATCAAGGCGTTGTGCGCGTGCGTCCTCAGCCTTGGCACTACGGGATATGCCTTCATCGGGGCGGGGAAGGAGCCATATTCGAGATGTGGCTGAGTTCTCTCCGCGAAAGATTGCCTATCGTCTCCGTACCATTGACGGAAGATATGCCGGATTTGGTGCTGGATATGAATGAAGTCATATCCATTCTCTATGAGGAGGGGAGTTACGACACGATATTAGACTACAGTCAGGAGCCTGCGCCACCGCTTTCGCCGGAAGATGCTTTGTGGCTCGATGAACTGCTTCGGGGGCAGGGCTTGCGGTAGTGTAGCAAAGAGGAATTGTCTTTGCAGTCCTCAGAATGTCACCTATGGTACGCAGAATGCCTTCTGATGGACGCAGAAGAGGTATTGATGTCTTCAGAATGTCTTTCTAAGTATGTAGAAGAGGGTTTGATCTTGGATCAAACCCTCTTCTGCGTCCATTTGTATCAATTCCTCTTGCGTTGATGGCTCTTCTGCGTCCCTTTATATCAACTTCTCGCGCATAAAGAGGCATTCTGCGTGCCTATATCTTCATTTCCTCTTCCTTGACCTGCGTTCTGCTCGCTTTTCCGACTCTTCTTCCGACTCTTTAGAGAGTTTCAAGCCATATCTGACGGGCGGCTTGGCGATATGCCTGCCTTTGACGCCGTGCCAGAGGATGTCGTTCATGATGTCGTCCGGTGTTGCGTCCTCACGTGTGGTACTGATCAGGCGGCGGCTGTCCTCGGCGCGGTAAGCACGCTTTCCGTTGACCTCAGAGATGATTGCTTTGTCCGGCAATATCGCTGTATACGGCACGTCGTTCGCGGCGTCGCGCTTGAACACTGCAATGGGAGTCGCTACGGCGTCATATTGGCACATCGGGGGCAGTCCGAGCAGAAGTTCCATCGTTCGGAGCATACTATCGGTGTTATAGAACGTGCTGTCCACCGTTCCTTTGGCGATATGGGGCGAGATGACGAAGGCGATGGATCGGTGCGCGTCCACATGGTCGAACCCGTTCTGCGCGTCGTCCTCCAAGATGCAGATCGCGGTGGATTTCCAATAGGGCGAGCGGCTGACGGTCTCCACCAACTGCCCTACCGCGAAGTCGTTGTCGGCAACCATCGCCCTCGCCGATGGTGCGCCCGGTGTTGTGCCGCGTGTGTGGTTGTTTCCAAGCCGAACCAGCATCAATTTCGGCATTGTTTTCGACTGAACATAGGCTTCATATTCCAGTTTCCACTCTGAGAAGCGCGAAACAGAGTCGTTTTTGCCGAATTTCTTGCGTAAATAGGGCGACGGAATGTTTAACTTCTGAAAAGCCTCGCTGTCCGCATAAGTGAGGTCATATAATCGGAAGTTCTGGTCGGTCTTGCCCTCCAAAACCTTCTTATTGGGCGCATTGTCCGTGCCACTGTACTTCCCGCCTATCTTCGTGCGCGTTTCGGCGTCAATAAAGTTGCAGTAGAAGCCGTAATTTCGGAACGAAACGCCGTTTTTGTGCGCCAAATCCCAAATATATCCCGATGGAGCGCGTGCCACGTCGGGATAACCCAGCAAGTCCACAGGTACGCCGTTGTTCTGCCCCTCGAAGTCGTAGTTTCTGCCTCTGCCGGAGTAGTTATAGGGCGCATTTCGGGCGGTATACTCCGAAATCATGCCGCTCGTTGACCAATCCCAGCCGTCCGCGCTGACTTCGGCGCAACAATAGAAATTATCCAACAGGACAAACCGTTCCGCAAGGGCGTGCTGATTGGGCGTCACGTCGCGCCCGAACAGAGTCAGCGATTTATCCCCATTCCCCTGCGGCAAATCGCCAAGCACTTGATCGTAGGTGCGGTTCTCTTTGATGATATAAATGACGTGCTGAATGCCGGGATTGTCTATGAGGCGTTTTGCATCTTGATTAAGCGTGGGAGTGATGCGATTGAGAGCAACGACGTGCGGAGTTGTCTGCGAAAGTGTGGCAAGATTCGGCGTTGGAATGACCGAAAGCGTTCCCTCGATGATGTTCTGAATATACCTGCCGTTCTTGCCTTCAAGTCCGGCGGGAACAGCGTTAGGATTGCGCGAGGCAATGCCTTTCGCGTTCGATACAAAGAGTTTTTTGCCGTCAGGAGAGACAATAATCGCCGTCGGATACCAACCGACGGGCAGATAACCGAGCAGCTTCGCGCCGACAACGTCAACCACCGCGACGGCATTCATATCCGCCAGAGTGACATAGAGAGTCCTCTCATCGGGGGAGAAATCCATACCGGTTGGAGTGCAGCCCGGCAGTCCGCGCACATCGTTCGGGCGAAGCAAAATCGTCTGCTTTATGTCTCCCGTGGCAGTCTCGACAACAGAAATGGTATCGCTTCCGGCGTTGGCGACATACAGCCGCGATTTATCTTTCGTGAACCGCAGTGCCATCGGGTGCATCCCGGTTTTGATCGTCTTGACGATGCTTCCCGCCGCCGGATCAACAACCGCAACGCAGCCGTCACGCTCACTCGTCACATAAAGCAGAGTGCGATCCGCCTTTTCCAGCGATTCAATGGCAAACGGGAAGCCTGGAAGTTCAATTCGCTTCGTTCTCTTATTCGTCTTGACATCGAGAACCGCTAGCGAGCCTTTCATATCCGTCCGTGAGTCGGTGCGATTGTTGACAGCGTAAACGATGCTGCCGTCCGCAGAACTTTTGACGCCCGCAATATCATTCTGCGAAAAGCCGTCGGTGTTGAACTCGCTCGGATTGTCGAGAAAACGCTCGGTGTCGGTCAGAAGTCCGTCCGCGTTTAAGGTCAAAATCTGCACTTTGTCCTGCGAACCGCGAGAGGCATAAATCGTCGCGGTTCCGTCGCCATTAGAGCGAATATCTAAGCCATAATAAAGCCCTTCTTTGCGCGGTCTGCCGCCTTCAATCTCCTTATTGACCTCAAATTGCGACACAATTTTGCCGTCTGCGATACTCAACACGGACAGGAACTGCCGATAGCCGCTGTTGGTCACGATCACATATTTGCCATCGGGACTGACCTTCATATTCACCGGAAAACTTCCGATTTCTATCTGCCGTCCCATCGGTGCAATGCGCTTGCCCGTCACCAATGGCACAGATTCATTCGGTGGGGCGGACTGAGCGAGAGAACGGGTGACGGGAAGCAGGGAACAGAGCAAGATGGATAGGGACAAAGCGCGAATTTTCACGAATAAACTCCTCCAAAACGGGTACAAGAACGTACCCGCCTAAAGTACAGTCGTCCTGCGGACGAAATCCCCCTTCGAGGGAACCAGTTGTATATGGGAAGTGTGCGTCCGTAGGACGCCTGTTTTTCAGACGGGTACGTTCTTGTACCCGGACTTACTGCCCTTTTTCCGCTTCGTCGTCCTCATCAACGACGGCGTGGAAGTGTTGAACGGGAAACGGCTTATTTGGATGCACGGAATGCCAGACCGCCCGCGCCAAAACGCCCGCATTGGCGCGATCCATCGAGGAGAAATCAAGCCTCTCACTTCGTTGCGCCCACTGTTTTGCCTCGCCGCGCAAGGCGGCTCTCTTCGGGTTGATTTGGTCGAGCGGAATGGTGTTCGGCTTGACGATATAAGGCGTCAAATCGGGCTGCGCGTTGGGTTCGTTGCGGAAACAAGCGGTCATCGGTGTTGCGGTTCTATCGAAACGATTCAATGACGGAAACCCAAGCACCAATTCCATTGTGCGGAACAGCGACGTATGATTGTAAATCTCACTGACAACGGACTTGCGCTTGCTGTAGGACGAAACGGCAAGCGCAAATGTCCGGTGACCGCTCACATGATCGACGCCCAGCTGCGAATCGTCCTCGATCACCAGAACCAGCGTCTCTTTCCAGAACTTCGATTTCGAGAGACCTTCGATAATCCGCCCCATCGCGAGATCGTTGTCCGCAACAGACGCTTTGGGCGTCGGAAAGTCGGGATCGGTTCCGTTGGTATGATCGCAGGGAAGCAGCAGAATACTCAAGTCGGGCATTTTGTCCGTCTTTTCCCATTCCGCAAGGTCAGCAAGAAAGAGATCGGCGCGGTACTGATCCGAAACTTCGGTGGGCCAACCCACATAGTTCGGATGCAGAAGCGGCTTGAGTGTTGCGTTATCGGTATCGGCGAGGATTTCATACTGCTTCGTCTTGTTTTTGCGCTCTTCCCATAACTGCAAAAACGTCGGCATTTTCTTGGTGGCTCGGTCACGGACAATCGGCTTGTTCACGAACTCGCCGTAAACTTTGACCGTCTTGCCCGCCTTTTGTGCCGCTTGCCATAAAAAGCCTTCGGGCGAATACGCTAAGGGATCGCCGCCGTCATAAGGATAACTGCGGACGTGCGCGGAGTAGTTGTGTTCCATATAGTCATTTGCTAACGCCGCCGCGCTCCATTGATGCCCGTCTGCTGAGTTCGTGCCGCTCGTATACGTGTTATCCAGCAGCACAAATTCGCGTGCCAGCGCGTGATGATTGGGCGAAACACTTTCATCGAAGAGGCACAATTTCGGATCGCCGTTGCCCTCTTTCATGTCGCCGAGAACGCTGTCATAGGTCAAATTTTCTTTGATGATGTACACGACGCGCTTGAAAACCGATGGCTCTCCGATGCGCTCAGGAATGGGAACGGCGGCGATATTGGCGCGTGCGGGCAATTCTTGCCCCCAGCGATTGTTTTTCGCCACCTGAGCCGTCGTGGTTTTGAGGTCAATCTCCTTCTCTTTGACAAACTGGACACTGCCCACAATATCATGAACGCCGAAGCGCGTTGTCTTACTTTCCGGTTCCGCGCCTAAACCTTTCGCACTGGCAATGGCAAGCGTTCCACCGCTCTGTTTTATGCTGATGGGATACCAGCCTGTCGGAAACCACCCCAACATTTTCGGCGTCTGCTCCAACGCAATGACCGCCACCGCATTCGCCCCGCCGCACGTCACATACAATTTTGTGCCGGCATCGGAAAGAACACAATCGGAAGGCATCTGCCCGAACTTCGGATCGTCGGGCGGGCGCAGCGAAATCGTATCGGTGACGCGCTTGGTTTCGGTATTGAGGACAGAAACGGTATCGCTGTCTGCGTTGGTGATATAGAGAGTCTTGCCGTCTTTGGAGAACGCCATGCCGGACGGATGCAAGCCCACTTTCACGCTCTGGATTTTGCCCGTTTCCGTGTCGATAATCGAAACGGTTCCGGCGTCCGCGCCGTCTTTGTCGGAGACTTTGACGGGGGTTCCGGCACTCGGAGCGACTGCGCCGCCATTCGCCAAATTTCCGCCGCGATTGGCGACATACAGCGTCGAGCCGTCTGCGTTGAGCAGTATTTTATACGGCGCGATGCCGACAGGAATTGTCTGTACGCGCTTGCTGTCCACCAAATCGAACACCACGACAGCGTTGCGGATTCCGAGGGCGACATAAAGCCGTGTGCCTTCGGGAGAAATGGCTAATCCTGTTGGCTGCGGGTTCTTGCCCTGCTTTTTTTGGAGTTCGGGGCGGAACGTCGGGTCATCAACTGTCAGCGATTGGGTTTCACTCCACGCGCCGTTTTGCTTCTGAATGACCGCGATGGTTCCGTTCTCTTTGGAGGCAAACATCAATTCACCGCGCCCCCAAACAATGCCCATCGCGCTGGCATTCAATTTCACAACGCCCTGAGCATTCCCCGCCATATCGAAAAACCGCACGCCGCCCGTGGTCAATACTGCCACGGTTTCGCCATCATCAGAGAGAGCCATCTCTTTGGGGCGTTCGCCTTCGAGCGGCTTGACGCTGCCGAGAGGCATCACGGTCTGATTGGTCGGAACCAAATAGCCGCCGTCGGGCTGCTTGCCGAGTTTGGCGCGGTTATCAATAACCTGTTTCGCGCCCCACCCGCCAACACCGACAGATAAAATCAGAGGAAGGAGCCAAACACGTCGCATTTGCATGGCATATACCTTTCAAGACCGAGAGGAATCCGAGGTCTATAGAAAGTGTACCGCGCAAAGTGTTAAGATTGAATTAAGGGCGGCAAAAAGGCGAGTTTCAAGGTTTCAGAGAAATGGAGCGCATCGCCATCATGCACGAGGAATTTATTGTTACTGTCCAAATCTCGTTGCTGCTCTTAACCGGGGGTTGAAAACCCCCGT
>CAZPZP010000053.1:0-12150 GCA_964591025.1 uncultured Chthonomonadaceae bacterium | reverse complement strand
CTCTCCTGATACCCGAACAAGTTCGGAGGAGAGGGGAGTCAATTCGAGTTGGGGCATCTGAAAGACGCTTGTTTTTTCCAGACGGGGGTTGAAAACCTCCGGTGCGAGAGGTCTATTATAATCTACGGACAAGCCAACGGAATAACGCGGAGGTCGGTCATTCTAAAGCCCTAAATCGTCCCATGTTTGGGCATTGAGAAGGCGCAACCCAACAGCATCAACTTGGTTTGCGAACAGTTGCTTTATTCGATCCTGTTGCTCACTCGAAAGCGTTCCGAACTTGAACTCTGCCTGAGCCAGCAACAATTCTATTCGTCCTTCTTGCTTGCCCTCCTTGCGTCCCTGTGCCATCAGGATTTGTGCGCTTGTTCGTGCCATTCGCTCCCCCTCTTGACTGCCCATTACCCGCTCGATTGACTCCACCAACTCCTCCCGCAATTCTGCCTCTTCATTCGGTTCCCGCTTGTGATGCAACAACAAAAACAGATACTGCAACGCTCGCTGCCACTGCGCGGGAGAAGAAGCAAAGATCGCCTCCAACGCGGTTGCCGCTTCTCTCAGCACACGCTCCAACTCCGCTTGCGGGGCATCGGCGACTTGAAGCACTCGCAGCACCTGACCCATCGCCGACTGCGCCTCTGCTAACTCCTCGCTCGGTGTCTCCTTCAGATTGAAGAACAGCGTCTCCCATGAGGGAATGAACCGCTCCAACTCCGCCGGAACCCGCATCATCGCTTGGAGGTCAATGCCGCTCTTCCACTTCCGTTTCCCTGTATAGAATACCAGCGGGATAATCGGCAGCAACTGCCACTGCGACACAGGCTTTTGTTCATCGCGGTACTGCCGCACCTGCGTCATCCAGAGTTCGACCATGTACGACAGCAGCCGCAGTCCCATCGTTTTGTCGGGTTTGGATTGATGCTCCAAAAGCACATAAATCCAGACTTCCCCCTTGCTGTCCCGATACGGCACACGGTAAAGCAAATCGGCTTCTTGTTTGTGCAGCGTGTCGGGAATGAACGAACGATTGATGCGTTCGGCACGGGCAAAATCGAGTTTGTCCGCCAGTGTTTTGGCGACGATCTCCACTAATCCGCGCAGATTTTCCGGTGCTTCGAGGAGCCAGAGCGTTCCCCGATCTGCAAACTCACGGATGGGAGGCTCACTCTCACCAGATGTCTCGGACACTGCGTTTCTCCGTTTTTCAGAGGCGGTTCATAGCGCGGGCGAGTTCGATGTCGAGTGCCGTGATACCGCCCGCATCGTGCGTATTGAGGTCAACCTTGACGGTACGATAGACATTCGACCAATCGGGATGGTGATCCATCTTCTCGGCAGCCAACGCCGCCCGTGACATGAAGCCCCATGCCTCGCTGAAATCGGCAAAAACAAAGGTTTTGTGCAGTTTGTCGCCTTGCCGCTCCCAGCCGTCCAATTCGGCAAGCGCGGTAGTAATCGCGTCATCGGTCAATTTTACGGGGCGTGCCATAATGTGTCATCCTTGCGAGGGCTGTGGTGAGGTCGGAGCGTTTGCCGGATCGAATTCCAACAAGTCGAAGCGGCGTGCCGTAAAATCGAGTGCCTCCCGCAATACTTTATAGGAGGCGTCCAATCGTTCACGCAGGGCTGCCGCTTGCTTTGCCTCGTCGGAATCGGCAGGGAAGCGGGCGGGATCGCACCGTACCGCCAATTTCTTATAAGCACCCTGAACCGTGACAAAATCCGCGCCGTTCTCCACTCCCAACAACTGATAATGAAAGGCGAGCAGATCGGAGCCATGAACGGGCTGCGTCACAGAGCGAAAAGATTGCGGCGCGGACTCGGTTCGTACTCCCGTTGCGATCTGTTCGGGAGTGCGCGGGCGTGCCGACACATCGGGCGGACGCGAATCGTACCGTGTGGGGGCGGCAATCGCATCGTCCAATTCACGCTTTGCGGCATCGGTTTCGCGATGCTTTTGCTGTTCCGCTTCCAATTCGCGCAAGGCGTCGTCGTCCAACTCCTCGATGCGCCGCTTGAACTCATGGAACTTATGCAGGGCGATACGCCCGAATCGTTGCGGAATGCTGCTCATAGGGTCTCTATTCTTTCCATATCATTCCCAAAATTGCGCTCAGGGCTATTTCTGTCCGCCGAGGCGGGATTCCAGTTCGCGCAGTTGGCGATCAATATCGCTCTCCGGCGCAGCAGAGGCTCCGTTCCCATTCGATGCGGTTGATGATGAAGAAGTCGCACTGCCGCCGCCGCCCACAGTCTGCACTTGCTGGACTTCTGTGGTATTGTAGCGCGACGCCGGATTGCCGCCCATCGCCAATTTGGCTTCCAACGCCTCTAACTGCCGATCTGCTTCCACATCCATCTGCGAGACTTCGATTTCGCGCATTCGCGATTCGACACTGGTGCTGGCGATTTCTGCGCGGGCATTGGCTTCCGACTGCATACTGGTAATTCTATCGCCCGCCTTATTCCACTCCTGCTCGGTGTCGGAGAACTGCAAGCCGTCCAATGCCTTGTTGATCTCGATCTGAATCTGCGCCTGCTTCATCTGCGTCTTCATCGCGAGGGCTTCGGCGGCGCGAATTTTCATGCGCTCTTCGTCTGCCTTGATCGCAATTTTGACCTTTTCCGAAGCTTCGGAGGCTTGCGCCAGACTGGTTTGCATTGTGGTGAGCGTCTGCTCTTGAATGGACTTTTCGCGCAGGAAGGTTTTGGCGAGTTCGCGATTGCCCGATTGAAGGGAGCGTGTCGCTTTATTTTCCAGATCGGTGACACTGCGCTCCAGCTTATCCACTTCCGCCTGCAAATTATTTTTCTGCGTGATCGCCTGAACCGCCAGCTCGCGGTTTTTGATCTGGTTTTCCTTCATCTCCCGCAGCGTCTCGTTGATCATCAACTCCGGGTCTTCCATCTCGTCCAATTTGCCCATAATGAGCGCACGGAGATACCGCATCATACGCTTTAACACCGACATTGCACCCAGTCTCCTTTTGCGCTCACCTCGTCAGGTTTTGCGCGGAATTTGCCTTGCGCGTGCATTCTCTGCACGTCGTAGCAACTCGCCCCCGCATTCGTAATTCTGTGCGAATCCATTATCACATGATTCGCCATTGTTGTCAACGATTCCTGCCCGTTCCAACTATCAGGGTGCGAATCAAAGTTAGGGCAAGAGTGGTTTTGCGGGCACTGAAAGTGCCCGGAACCCCAAAGTGCAAGCGTCTTTCAGACGCGAATACTTCTGCATTGTGCGTCTGAAAGACGCTTGTTTTTTCCTGCCGGGTGTTTAAAACACCCGATTACCCTAAAATTGATTCGCACCCCAACTATCAATTGGATTGGGCGACTTCCGCACTGATATACACGAATAAACCCTATGCAAGTTTCATCTAATGTGAGGAAACGGGGCAAATCGGGTATTCGGTGTGGAGAAGTTCACAGTTTCGGCGTTTCGTTGTGCCAATCGGTCTCTTGCTCGTAGGCGAGAGCGACCCGCAAAATCAGGGCTTCGGCGTCCAGTTTGCCGTAAAATTCCAGCGATTCCGGCTTGCCGTCGCGCATTCCGCAGCGTGTAATGATTGTCGGCTGTCCGCAGAGATTTGTCCAGTAGATCGCACTGCCTTCGTTTGGGACTGCGACAACGACATCCACCGCGCTCAATGCCACCGCCATCTCCTGCTGCAACTTCGCCCGCAGCCGCATTGCCTGAATATAATCGGAGGCGGGAATCGTCGAACCGAGACGAAAAATGGTCGGCCAAGAATCGTCGCGTTGTTGTGCCAATTGCGCCAAACCGCCGGACAAGTTCAATTCCGTAAACGCCGCCGCGCCTTCGGCACCGATCACCGTTCCCGCAATCGCATCATAAGCAGGAGTCGCTTTGGGCAGCGTAACAGGTATCGGCGTGATCCCCAATGCTTTTAATTTTTCCAGTACGGCATCATAAATCGGCTTGCGCTTGGCGTTTTTGGCGATTTTCTCGAAGGATGCGGTATCGATTCCGACCCGGATTTTTGAGAGAGACAAATTCGCGTCCCACGCAAACGGCAGGGTATGAACCGTCGCATCTTTGCCGTCCGCCCCGTGTATCGCCTCAAAAACAATCGCGCAATCTTCGACAGAGCGGCACATTGCCCCGACTTTGTCCATTGTCCAAGACAGCGGCATCGCTCCAGTGCGCGGCACACGCCCGAACGTCGGGCGCAACCCCGTCACGCCGTTGCGAACCGCAGGACTGACGATACTGCCGAGCGTCTCCGTCCCCAGCGCGAAGCCGACACAGCCAGCGGCAACCGCACTGCCCGAACCTGCAGACGATCCGCTCGAACCCTGCTTCAAGTCCCACGGATTCCGCGTCATGCCGCCAAACCATGTGTCGCCCATTGCCAACTCACCGAGCGACAATTTCGCAATCAGCACCGCTCCTGCGGCTTCGAGGCGATCAATCACGGTGGCGTTTTCCTCGAACTTTTGCGTTTCATAGGGTTTCGCGCCCCAAGTTGTCGGATAGCCCTTGACCGCGAACAAATCTTTCGCACCATAAGGAATGCCGTGCAGCACGCCGCGATATTTCCCCGATGCAAACTCTTTGTCGGCGCGTTCCGCCTGCTGCAACGCCAACTCTTCCGTTAAGTTGACCACGCACAGCAGTTTTGGATTGAGTCGCTTGAGGCGAGCAAGATACATTCGCGTCAGTTCCAGAGATGTCACCTTGCGGGCTTTGATCAGTCGCGACAACGTAACCACCGACGCAAACGCCAGCGATTCGGGATTGCCGTCATATTCCGGGACTTTTCCCTTGCTTAACCGCAACGTATCGCGCCCTTTCGGCGGCACCCAGTTCGCGGGTCTTGGCTCGAAATGGAACGCGGGGGCGAGTTCCGGCGGCGTTTTGGCGGTGCGAAGCGCGGTCAATTCGTCGCGAGTCTCCTTGAGACCCTTCAGCATCTGTTTGTGGTTCGCTTCGCTGTAATTCCGTCCAGCAATCTTGTCCGATGCCGCAACGTCTGCCGTTGTCAGTTCCACCTCTGCGGGCGGTTTGGGCGTCTGGGCGTCAGAAGCGACGGAGACCGCTCCCAGTGCCAAGCCATATTTGAGAGCAGTGCGGCGGGTAACCGTTGCCGATGTCGTTTGTTGTGTAGATTTTTTGCGTGCCATGCGTTCCTTGTTAGGTCATTGGTTCATTTTCTCTAAAGGCGGAGCGATCTATCCTCGCCAACAGTCGCTTCTGCGAACAGTATTTTTGTTCCGATAGGCAGCATAATGCCCCTCTTTGTCTCCTTGAAACACGCCCATCTCGGCGACAATTTCCGCGCCGCGCTCGTAAATCCACGCCGCGATCTGTTTGCCGCGATACGCCGGTTGTCCCAACGTCTGTGCGACATCTTCTCACTCACCTCTCGCACCGGAGGTTTTCAACCCCCGTCTGGAAAAAACAAGCGTCTTTCAGACGCACCAACTCGAATTGACTCCCCTCTCCTCCGAACTTGCTTCGGGTATCAGGAGAGGGTCGAGGTCGAGGTCGTGTCCCTACCCAAGTCGTCAAAAAATCCCCGCTGAAAACATTTGCGGTTTGCATCGGGGATTTAGGTTCGAGGCGCGAGCGTTCGAAATATATCAGTCGCGAGAACTGGAGTTGAAAATTCCCAGTAGGCGCAGGACGAACAGGAACAGATTGAGAATGTCGAGATAAAGTTCGATGGCTCCGACGGCTTCTTGTCCCGGCTCCAAATGGTTCATGATCTGCGACGTATCGTACAGCACATAGCCGCTGAAAATCAGAATGCCGACGATACAGTAGAGGGTATTGGCAACTGTCGAACCCACAAAGAACATCACGAATCCGGCAATCAGCAACGCAAGCAGACTCGCCCACAGCATTCCACCTAAGAAACTGAAGTCTCTTTTGGATTGGAAGACATAGATCGATAATCCGCCGAACACGCCGCCCGTCAGCCACGCCGCCTGTGCCGGAACGCCCGGCATCACTTGGTTGATCATACTCACCAAAGGACCGAGCAACGCGCCTTCCATCGCGGCAAACAGATACAACAGCACCAGATTCAAGCCCGAAACGCGGCGGGCAAAGAACATCCCGATCAGACAGGCAAAGGTGCCGATAATCCACACGGGGCGCAGTGCCAGCATTGCCGGAGCAAACGCCGCTTGCGCCGAAATCGCCCCGACCGCTATCGTCGTCAGCAACGAGGCGAAAAACAGAGTATAGACTTTGCGAATAAAAGTGGCACGGACATCCGGCGTCGCTTCAGCGACAAACGACGTAGACTGAGGGATTCCATATTGCATTGTGTCTTCTCCTAACACGAGAGCAGGAACGCATGGGTGCTTTCCTCTCTATTATATCTACGCAAAGCCAAATCGTCAAGTTATCTGCCCGAAAGTGCGAAATTTGTCACAGAAGCGGGAGAACTCAAAAAATTCCGTGCAACAAAAGTTTGCGCCGTGTGTCTGAGAGGGCAGAATGGGCAACAACTGCCTAAACACACTGTAGGATTGTAGTGCGACCAAGTTGTAGAAGAGTGAGAGTGGGTTATGTCCGCTGAATTCGATTCCAAAAATTTCATCAACATTTCCGAAGAAGACGAACGCTTGTGGGAGTTGCTGAGTGCCTACGTGGACGGCGAAACCACTCTGGCAGAAGCGGCAATCGTCGAGGCGCATTTGCGCTCCGATGCCGCCTATGCTCAAGATTTTGCCTTCATGAAGGATACGGCGCGGCAGGTTGTCCATGTCGGCGACGTGATGCCTCCGACAGAGTTGCGCTCTCTGATTTTTGCGGCGACGATCCATAAGCCGACCTTGATCCGACGCTTTGCCCAAGCGATGGGGCAGCTACAATCCGCGATCTCCCCGCGCCATGCCCTCCCGATAGGCGCGTTGGCGGCGGGCGTTCTGGCGGCATTCGTGTTTGTGCCGAGAACTGCCGACAATCGCTCTGAAAGTGTGAGTACAGAGCCGTCAATTGTGGCAGTCGCGCCGCACACGAACAAAGTAGTGACACCGAATATGCCCAAGCCAACTGTACCGAAGGGGACACAAGAGAAGCCGAAGATTGCCAAAAATGACAACCAACCAATGCTTGCCCTTCCGATACCACCGGACATCAATTTCGAGAATCTGTTTATCGGTACTCCCGTGCGTGAAAACGTGAAGACTGTTGTCGCGAAAAAATCCGACGTTCCAAAAGCCGCACTGACGTTGGCGAGCAGCATCAAAAAGACGCCGAGCATCACGCCGAAACTGAATTCTGCGGCTGTAACAATCAAAACGCCGATGCCGAAAACAAGCGATATGTTTGACGACTTCACGCCTGTACCGAATATGGATCGGGAAAATCAGCGTGCAATCGTCAGAAACGACCCGGAATCGCTTCCGAACGAAGACATCACGCCGAATTCTGCGGACACAACACCGACAACAAATGCCCTTCCGTCCGCCAATGTCGAATCACCGACGCGCACATTCCGCGTTCGGAGTACACGCACCTTGCCGGATTCGCGCCGGATTGCAACTGCCGCGCAGTTCCGTACCGAACAAAGCGAGTTCCAGCAGGGCATAAGCCGCAGTACCATGCTTGCCATGCAGCGTGATGAACTGTCCGGTTCGACAGTGACCCGGTTCTAACCTTCAATGCAGTAGTAAGTCGCTCCCAGTCTTGAGGCTGGGAGAGGATTGAAATAGGCAAGACAATGAACACAGGACGACGCAGAATACCGAAACGAAAGAATCCGACACGCCCGCAAGCGTGCGGGCAATTCACTTTGCGCCCTGCGAACGTCCTGCTTCCTTTTGGGCTTCTGCTTCTCATCGAACCGTTTGCCAACGCGCAAACCAATACATTCGCTCCGCAATTTTCCGATGCCGCCGCGCTTGCCGCACTCGGACGCGATATCACACCGCAAACCCAATCTGAGATGCCCGCCGAGCAAAAGCCCGGAACTCCCTTTGCCGAAATTCTGCGCGGCAACGGCACGCGCATGGGCTATGTGCTTTCGCATGGCGGCGTTCAGACCAATACCCTGCGCGTCAGTGTGTCGGGGCGTCCCCTGCGTCCGACCTTCGATTATTGGATCGATGCCGCCAACGGAACCCTGTTCTTCACGCAGAATGTCAGCCGCTTCGACAGCATCAATGCCAACTATCGTTATGTCGAAGGGGGCAACGGTCAACGCAATATCGCCGCCCTTCCCGGCATCAACCTCACGATGGGACGGACTTCGCTTGGCTTTATGTTCGGCAGCACTCCCGGCGTTTTTCAAGGCTTCACCGCTTCGACCTATGGCTTGGGATTGAGTTCGACCTTCGGCAAAGGCAATGCGTCCTCGTTCAAGAGTTTACTGTATTTCTCCAACCTGCAAAAGATCGAAAACGAAGTCCTGCCGACGATTGGCGGCGCGGAGAACAAAGCCGCCGATGTCGAAGAAGGCGCGGGGCATCTCATCGTTCAGGGCGTCAACGTCAATTCGGGCGGGTTCCGACTGAATGCGGGCTACCAAGATGTCGGCAAAAAATTCAGCGGGTTTCAGGCACTCAAGCAGAACAATGCGGGCAACGCCGATATGCTGAAAGAGATCACCGCGCTTGAAGGCGAAAAAGGCGTCAAACGGTTAGGTTTCGGTCTCGGCTTCGACTTGAACGCGAAAAAACCGGGCGCGGGCGGATTATCACTCGACTGGAACCAAATTAAGGACGAAAAAGGAAGCATTGCGCGGCAGTCACTGGGCTTTACGTCCAACAATTTTCGCGTCAACTACGATCAGCGCACTGTCGGCAAAGAGTTCGCGGCGTTTGCGGGGCTGCGGGAAGCCGATAAAACTCAGTGGGCGCAGGAAAAAGGGCTGACCTCAACGCAATTGGGATTTGGGTTCAACTTCGGGGCGGCGAAAAAAGGTACAGCACCCGGCGCACTCGATTTCTCCTCGCAGAAGTTCGGCGATGAAAGCGGCTCGTTGCAGCGTTCAGTTTGGAGTCTCAAAAGTAATAATTTCGGCGTGATGATGTTTAATCGCCGCTCCGATGCGGGATTTAATCGCCTCGCCAATCTGTCTGTTGCGGACAAAACGGGGCTTGCTCTCGATCTCTACCGGCAATATGATGCGAATGCCAAAGCCGAACAAGTCACGGCAAACGATATTGCACAGGTTCTCAATGAAGCGGGCTTCGAGCGCAATGCCTTTCGTGCCGATACCGCCCTCGGCAAGACAGCGAGTTTTTCTTATTCGCAGTCTGCCGTCACAGATGCTGCCAAAGCCGACGCCAAAACGGGACTGGAACGCAGCAGTTTGGGACTAAAAACGTCCAACTTCGAGATCGCCCTGACAACGCGCAAAACCGACGCGGGCTTTGGGAAATTGGGCAGTCTATCCGACATTGAAAAGAATTATCTCGCTCTTGACATTCGCCGCCAATTCGACCCGAACGCGACCCTCGCACGAGTGGCACAGCCGGAGCGCGATCAGGCGATTCAGGAAGCGGGCTTGGAGCGTTCACTGCTCGCGGCAAGGCTCAATCTCAGCAAAACATCGGGACTGGCGTTCAACGCGGCGACGATCCGCACGCAAAGTATCGGAACCGAAAATGTCATAGAAAACCCTGCCAACGCCATTCAGCGCAGCACCCTCGACTATACCAGCAAAAATCTCAATGTTTCGGTGTTCAAGCAGAGTATCGGTAGCGGTTTCGGGCGGCTTGCGACCTTGTCGGATGTGGAAAAACTGCAATTCGGCAATGAAATAGGACTACAGCGCGATCATGCCTCCGTTGATTATCTGTTCGGCAAAGGCGCACGCTTCGGCTTCAAGAGGTTGAGCATTCGCGGCACACAGGATTCTGTCAACGCCGCACGCCAAAAGGCTGCTGCCGATGGGAGTGACGCTCTCGGCTCGATGCTTCAAGCGGGCAGTGGAATGCAACGGGAGTCGTTCACCTTCGACGCCAAAAATCTGCGGTTCGCCGCCAATTTCGGCGTCACGGACAAAGAGTTCAACCGCGCCGGTGATCTCTCCCTCACCGCCCCCGAAAAGCAAGCGATTGCGCTGGAGCGCGGATTCACTCGCAGCGATTATGCGCTGAAGTATACGGCGGGCAATCAGCTAAAACTCGACCTTTTCCAGTACAGCGCGGCAAATCGCCCCGACAATTTGGAGCGCAATGCCGTCAAAAACGCTTTCAGCCTGACGCCGAACAAAAATTTCGCGCTGAACTATACGAACAGCGGCGATGTTGCGACCAACGACGGCAAAAAGAACGGTGCGACGCAAAGTCTGCTCACTTTGGATCAGCAACTCGGCAAAACGCTCGCCCTGAATGTGCAGCAGGCAGACACAATCACCTATAACAACGGCGACACCGTAGACGGCTACAAATCCGATTATGTGCGCCTCCAAACGCCGCAGGATAAGTCGAACCGCCTCTTGCTCGATATGAGAAAAACGGCGTTTCGCAACGGCAAACATGAGAATTCTCAGAATCTCAATGTCCGCCTCCAGCCCGTTAAATCGCTGGGGATCGGCTATTCGCGCAACGATACGGAGCGCGGCGAAGACCCGTCTGAGCAGACCGAAAGCATTGACATCTCCCTGCAAGCGACAAGTAAGTTCGCCATCATCGGAGGAGTATCCGAAACCGCGACAACCGACGACAAAAATATCAAAATAATTTCGGTGGGAGTATCGGGCGAGCCGGTGAAAAATGTCACGCTGACGGCAAAATTCGACGAAGTCCATCATATCAGCCTGAACGTCAAAGATACTGCCGACATCGCGATCAGCAATAAAACGCCGTTCTCTGCGGGACCGCTCGAAGGCTTGACAATCACAGCACGATATGCGTCACTCAACGACAAGCGCAAACTCCAAAATGAGACGATGACGGGGCGATTCGCGTGGAAACTCTGGAAAAGCGAATTCCTCGTAGATTACGGCGGATTCACCAAAGCGGACGGCAGTACGATTTCGCGTCTGTATGAATTCAAAACCGATCCGAACTCCAAAGGCTGGTTCAAGGGAAGTTTTCTCTACAAAGTGCGCTCGCTCATAGACGGTGAGGAGAGGCTGATTCGGCGGTTTACAGCAGATGCGCGGCTCTCGAAAAATACGCATTTCGTCTATACTTACGGCACGCTCCAAGAGGACGATAAAACCAATATCCTGCCGATCAATTCGATAGATGTGAGCCTCAAGCATAAATTCCGCGTCGGGCATGATTTCGACTTTTTCTACCGAGTGAGCGAGAACAAGACGACCCAAATTATGACGCGCTCGTTCGGTTTGGGCTATCAAGGGCAGATTGACAAGATCAATAAGTTCGGGATTGCGTTCAGTGCGGACGGCAACAATTGGGCAGACAAATTCGAGCGTACCAACCATTTCCGCCTCTCGTACGAGCGTACGGTCAACGCCGACAACTATTTCACTCTCTCCGCCGACATTCGCAGCCACGCACTTCCCGGCATTCAAGACGAAGTTCAAGCGATGTTTGACTATCGGATTAAATTCTGACCTTGAAGACGAGCAAGAATCGCAAGCGATTCATGCCGCAAAAGTTCCGATTCGCGCTTGAGTAACGATGTTTCCGCTTTAAGACGATCAATCTCAATACGGTCTTGGTGCATCGCCTCATGAATATGATTCATCTCATCGAAAATCAAAGTTAAAATGGCTTCCTGTTCCGCCTCAGATTTCGCATTGGATTGTATAGAAAGATCGTAACTATTCAGGCATGAAATTGGGTTGAAGGGGATGCCCCTCGAAGACGCTTTGGAGTGCCCTCAACAGCGGTTGCCCTTGCTTTCGCAGGGTGGACACATAGGAACGTATCCGACAGAACGCCATCCCGCCCAAGAAAGTGCGGAAGCACCCAGAGATTTTCTGCTTGACTTTTGCCATGCGAACATCGCGTTCGGCGAGATTGTTGTCAAAGGGAACAGCAAAGTCGTGCAGAAACCGCAGCACCGCTGCCTCTCCCTGCTGCAGGCGAGCGAGGAGGTTGCGAGCGGCACTCTGTTTGACCCTGCCGCGTCGTTTGAGGGCAGGAGGCAAGGGCGGGGCTGGAGAGAGCGCGGCCACAGGAACATTGTGAAACTGCCGCGTCGTTTGAGGGCAGGAGGCAAGGGCGGGGGGTTGGCTTTCCAGCCGA
>CAZPZP010000052.1:0-12312 GCA_964591025.1 uncultured Chthonomonadaceae bacterium | reverse complement strand
TTTGATTCCCCCTCCTTACGGAAGGAGGGGGTTAGGGGGTGGTTATGCCGCCAAACCCCGCTTGAACGCAGGACGCTTTGCCTCGAACGTCGTAATATCCGGTTCGTGCTGCAAGGTCAGACCAATGTCATCCAAGCCATTGAGCAGACAATGTCGCCGGAAACTGTCCACCTCGAAGGTTTGCGAAAAACCCTGAGTGTCCGCAACGGTTTGCGTCTCTAAATCCACCGTGAGCGAGTAGCCGGACGTTGTGGCACGCTCCATCAAGAGGGTAACCGTTTCTTCGGGAAATGTCAGCGGCAAAATTCCGTTCTTGAAGCAGTTGTTATAGAAAATGTCGGCATACGACGGCGCGATAATCGCCCGAAAGCCGTAATCCTGCAACGCCCAAGGCGCGTGTTCACGTGACGATCCGCACCCAAAGTTCTTGCCCGCAATGAGGACGCTCGCGCCCTGATACTGCGGCGCGTTCAGCTCGAAATCGGGGCAGGGTGTCTTGCCATCGTCCTGATACCGCCAATCGAAAAACAGGAATTTTCCAAACCCCGTGCGCTCGATGCGTTTCAGAAACTGCTTTGGAATAATTTGGTCGGTGTCCACATTGGCGCGATCCAACGGCGCGGCAATTCCCGTCAACTTAACAAATGACTCCATTTATTCCGTTTCCTCCTCATCCTTATCTAACTCTTCCTGCCACTCACAAAAAAGCCGCTCGGTAAGCGCACAGAGATTTTCTGTGGTATCCGAAGACAAAAGTTCGACTTTGAAGCCATGGGTGATTTGATTGCGGGACAGTATGGCATCTTGAACGAGATCGTAGTCTTCGCGATCCATCCATCCTTCCGAATAAAGACTCGAAGCAAGCCCTTGCTCTAAAAATGTGAATTTATCAAAATTTTGACTGCGTGCGATAAGGCGCAAAGCCCCCGATATTGCCGACCATGCTGTCAACAAGCCCGCTTCCAATGCCCCCGATATACTGAGTTCGCGAGCCGTTCGAATGCGTGTAACAATCTCCTCTTGTGTTAAAAGCGGCGCGGCGGCGTTGGCGATCAATTCCTCGATACCCTGTCCGAGAATCAACTCGAATCGCCATCCGGGGTGCTGTCGAACGACTTCCGCCAGTTCTGTCCAATGCAGCATTTGTGAAGTCAAGCCCGTTTTCACCTCGACAACGACAGAATCATCAGGACGTTGTGCCAGAAAATTGACGGGAAACTTCTGCAAGAAATCAGGGCGTTCTGCTTCCTGAGGTTCTATTGCAACAGAGTAACCGCGATTGCGATAATTGTTCGCCACCTCGTGGATAATCCGCTCGTATCTCTCTCTTGCTAAATAAGGCAATGTCTCTTTCATGGTACAGTCTCCCAATAGACTTCAATATGGATCACTTCCGTGAAACGCTTCAACGCATTGGTAAGCATCTCCGGTTCTGCTTCCTTGGCATCAATCAACACAAATTTCCGACTGGTCACGGTTTGCACTTGGAAATCGTCACCGTAGACGATGCCGTTCAAGCCATCCAAGATCGGCTTAATGATATTATCAACATCAGGCGGCTTTTCGCTAAAATAGTTGGTGATGATTACCGTCACGTCTTGCAAAACAGGGGTATTGGATAGCCACAGTTTTGAGGCTTCCTCACGGACTTTTTTCTTCCATGCCTGATAGCGTTTGGCGTCTTTCTTCGCCGCCCGCAAAGGAACAGCAGGACCTTCGACGACGAATTCAAAGTTGGGCGCAGTCACATTCTACTCTTTCCAGTCGCGAATGTCCACCAAATGCCCCGCGATTGCCGCCGCCGCCGCCATCTGCGGACTGACCAAGTGCGTGCGCCCGCCCTTGCCCTGTCTGCCCTCAAAATTCCTGTTGGAAGTGGAAGCACACCGTTCGCCGGGCTGCAAGATGTCGGGGTTCATGCCGAGACACATGGAGCAGCCCGCCTCGCGCCAATCGAATCCCGCCTCGTGGAAAATTACGTCTAAGCCCTCCGCTTCCGCCTGCTGCTTGACCAGAACCGAGCCGGGGACCACCATCGCATGAACATTTGCGTGGACTTTTTGCCCTTTGGCGATCTCGGCTGCTGCCCGTAAATCCTCGATGCGCCCATTGGTACAGGAACCAATAAAAACTTTGTCCAGTGTCAGCGATTGGAGCGGAACGCCCGCCGTCAGACCCATATACTCCAACGCCCGCGCCACCGACTTCCGATCCGCCTCGTCGGCAAACGATTCGGGAGCGGGAACATTCGCCGTAATCGGGGCGACCATACCGGGATTGGTTCCCCACGACACATACGGGGCGATCTCGTCGGCATGGAGTTCGACAAGGGTATCATAAGTCGCGCCCTCGTCCGTCGGAAGTGTCTGCCACTCCGCAACCGCCGCGTCCCATTCCGCGCCTTGCGGAGAGTAAGGGCGACCTTTGACATAGGCGAACGTCGTGGCGTCGGGAGCGATCATTCCGGCGCGTGCGCCCGCTTCGATGCTCATATTGCAGACGGTCATGCGGGCTTCCATCGAAAGGCTCCGAATCACATCGCCGGTGTATTCCACCGCGTAACCCGTCGCGCCGTCCGTGCCGATTTTGCCGATGATCGCGAGAATGACATCTTTGGCGGTCACACCTTTGCCAAGCGTGCCGTTGACGCGAATCTCCATCGTTTTCGGGCGGGACTGCGGCAGACACTGCGTCGCGAGGACGTGTTCGACTTCGCTAGTTCCGATTCCGAAGGCGAGCGAACCAAATGCTCCGTGCGTGCTGGTATGGCTGTCACCGCAAACAAGCGTCATGCCGGGCTGGGTCAAGCCGAGTTCGGGACCGATGACGTGAACAATACCCTGCCGTTTGTGGTGAATATCATAGAGCGTAATCCCAAAGTCGGCGCAGTTTTGGGAAAGGGTCTCCATTTGAAGTTTAGAAATCGGGTCGGCAATGGGCAGACTCCGATCCGTTGTTGGGACATTGTGATCCATCGTAGCGAGCGTCAGGTCGGGGCGGCGCACAGTGCGCCCGCTGAGGCGCAAGCCCTCGAACGCTTGCGGCGACGTGACTTCATGGATTAAATGCAGGTCAATATAGAGCAGGGCGGGTTGTCCGGCTTCTTCGCGCACAACATGGGCGTCCCATAATTTCTCGAACATGGTTTTTGGCATTGTCTCGTTCCTCCTCACGAACAGGATTGATAGTATACCGCGAGAACGCCTGCCTTCAATAGCTGCGAACGGCGTCGTGGACAAAAAAACGGGCGTCTCTTGGTGGAAAATCCAAGAGACGCCCGCGAGTTGCCCTGCCTTCTTAAGAGCGGGGCGAAGCGAGATTGAGAGGAAACTCCCTACGGATTACCGAGGAGATTATAGTTTCCAATAATGAGCAACAGGTCGGCGATATCGTTGGCTCCGTCGCCGTTGAAGTCCGCTACCAGATTGTATCCCGCATTGGGCGAGACCTTATTGTAAGCCGCAATCAGAATGACCAAGTCGGCGATGTCTACCGCGTTATCGTTGGTGGCATCTCCTGCCAACAAGGTGAGATTGGCTCCCGTGATGCTATTCGCAGAGACATTGCGCGATGTGGTACGCCGCAGCCATTTGCTTCCCTTGACCGCCATAGCGTAGGTGTCGGGCAGCAAATTGACCACAGCATAAACTCCATTGGAACCGACCGCGATGGAACGGTTGATATTTGCTCCCGTTGTTGGGCGCATCTGGAAGGTCAATGTCTGCGGGTAACCTGCTGCAATCAGCCCTTGCAGGGTCGCCGTTCCCGTGATAAAGCGCAACTGGGTCACTGTTGCGGAACCAGCACCAGTGACCGTTCCAGTGAAGGTACCCGTGCTGCTATTGATGAAACCAGAGACCACCAAGAAATAGGTCGTTCCCGCTGTGAGCGGAACCCCGTCAAAGCCGGAACGCGCCGTCGTGCCGCCTTTGTCGTCGTTCGCGACACGGGCATTCGTCAGCGGAGCATTCGGATTGAAGTCCGTGCTGTAAAGGGTCGTAAAGGCGTCGTAGGCGCAGGCTATCTCAAAATCGTAGTTGCCCGTGGTGGGAACTGTGACTTTGAAGACCGTGTAAGGCACTGCTGTCGCCGTGGGAGACAGGGTTGTTGGTGGCTGTCCTTCATTGGTGCGGTTATAAAGTAGTGCGCCGACGGTACTCCCGCTGAACGCGGCAGTTCCACCTCCAACCGTAAATACCCGTGCCGCCGATGTACCGCCGAAAGGAGCAGGGTTAAAAACCGTCACGTTGGCGGTGCCAGCGGTTGTCAAATCCGTGACAGGGATCGTTGCGGTCAAGGTGTTGATGTTGACATAAGTTGTCGTGCGATTTGCCCCATTCCATCGCACTTGGGACGTGGGAATGAAATCGTCACCGTTCAGAGTGAGCGTGAAAGCGGCACTCGCTAAAGGTTTCGTGTTCGGTGTGATGCTCGTCAGAATCGGGACAGGGTTGATGCCGGGAAGCAAAACGCGAAACATCCCGCGCCCGTAGGTCGAAACCGTCAGATAGCCTGTCGTCGCATTGGCGACAAGGTGGGTGCAGGGAGTGTTGGGGAGGCCGCTTCCATATCGCGCCCAAGTCACTCCATCACTGGTAAGGAACACGCCGACATCGGTGGCTGCCAGCAATTGTGCCGTGTTGACAGGATTAACAACCAAGCCGCTGACGGGAGTATTCGGCAGATTGCCCGTGTAATTTGACCAATTGACGCCGCCGTTGGTGCTTCTCCAGACACGGTTGGCTGTGTTGCCGGTATGTCCGACAGCGACGATATTGGCGTTTGTCGGATGGACGGCAATCGCTCCTATCGGCGCACCGGGCAAGCCAAATGTGCGATTTATCCATGTTGTGGCACCCAACGCATTGATGGTGGCAAAAAAGCCGCCATTCTCTGTGCCAGCATAGACCACATCGCTGTTGTTCGGTGCGACAAGAATTCGCGTGATGCCGCTGCCGTCTAATACAGGACTCACCGTACTCCAGGCGACTCCGTCGTTCACAGAACGGACAACAGCCGGTCCCCCTGCATAGAACCGAGCGGGAGTGGTCGGGTCGTTGACAATCGGTGTAGACCAACTGCCATTCGGGACAGTGAAAGTGGGACTCCAATTTACCCCGCCATCTGTGGAGCGATACATATTCCCGAACTGGAATTCGCCTAACATGATGTTCGGATCGGATTTTTTGTAGGCTGTCCAGAAGCCATCGCCGCCGATCACGACATTGAACGAGTTCGTGCCGGTGCGAATGTGGGTTGAGTTATCCTGTGCGCCTGCCGCCAATTTGAGGGGATCGGTGGGATGCACATCGAACGCATAGTACTCCATTGTGGCGCGTCCGGTGTTCTTCTTTGTCCATGAGGCGCCTTGATTAGTGGAATGGTATAGTCCGGCATCTTGACCCAAATAGATGTTCGCGGCGTTGTTGGGATCGAACTCCAGCGCGTGCATATCCGGGTGATCCGGGGTGATGTCCGTCCAAGTGTTCCCGCCTCCCGCGTTGGTGGTGCGATACAAATCAACCAGACCGACATAGGCGGTCGTCGCACTGATGGGATCAGCATGCACCATAAAGTTGTACCATGTATCGCGATTGGAACCGCCGGCAATGGCTGGCAGGGGCAGGGATGTCCAAGTCGCTCCGCCATCGGTTGTTCTGCCGATATAGCGCAGCGTATAACCTAAGCTGGGAAGGTTCCCGACTGCGACATAAACGATATTGGGGTTGGCTTTGTGAATATCGAGTTCGATGCGCCCCATTACGTTGCTGGCGGGCAATCCTCCCGCCAATTTTGTCCAGTTTACGCCGCCATTGATAGATTTGTAGACGCCGTTGGAGGCATTGACTCCAAAGGGGAAGCCAAGGGCTGCATAGAGAATCTGGGAATTGGTGGGGTGCATTCGGAGTGCGCTGGCTAAGCCTCCCAATCTCAGTGTGAAGGTGGTTCCGCCATCGGTTGTGGTGTAGATTCCGCCATCGCAGCTGACGACCCATTTGTTGGTATCAGTGGGATCAATGACGATCTGGTTGATACGCTGTCCGGCGAAGGTCGAGTTGCCTATGAGCGTCCAGCTCGCGCCTCCATTGGTGGATTTGTAGATTCCGACACCGGCGGGAGTATTGACTGCGTAGTACTCTTCGCCTGTTCCCATGTAGAGGGTATTGGCATTGACCGGGTCTTGGGTCAGACAACCAACATACTGAATGATGTTATCAGTGAGGTTCGTCCAGGTTGTGCCGCTGTCGGTGCTTTTCCAGACACCGCCTTTGGCGATACCGGCATAGATCGTTGCAGTATTGGTGCGGTCAACCACAATCGCATTGACACGTCCCAGCCAGCCGTTGTTGGTGGTGGTCGGTCCCATAGATTCCCAGCTGGTGAAACTTTGAATACCGAATTGGAAGGCGTCCGGTTCAATGATGGGCAGTTGATCTGCTTGTCCCATGGCGTTGAGCCAAAAGTTCGGAGGAAGATCGTTGAACGGCAAAACTCGTTGCCTATAAAAGTAAAATTGCCGAAGCCAAGCCCGTGAGACGCCTTTGATGGGGGGTTCATCCCACGGCTTTGGGATTCGTTGTGCTGGAGCGTTTTGTGTCAATAATAGACACAAAATGCTGAGAAACGCATACAGTTTACGCATAATGCTCTCCGTTCAGAGGGAAATATAGAATTGCTTCCAAGAGCACATTTGCCCTACGAATGAATTTCTTATGCAGGGAAGCAAGCCGTTGTGCATCCGTTTGACATCCGTCGGATGTCACAATGGAAGCGGCTTGTTGTGAGGTTCTAAAGAGTGCAGAGTCTTGACAATTTTTCCTGTTAATCTTATCAAGAAAATCCATCTCTTTATTTTCATGGAAGCAAGTCTCCATCTGCATAATTCGCGCCAAATGATCGCTCCCCCTTCTTTTTTTCAAAAATACTTTTACGGCTTTTCCTCTTCGATAAGGAACTCGAAGCGACTTCACAGATGCCCGTGTTTCGGGTACAGTGGAGGTGAGTTGCAGTCTGGTTTTGGAGGAGACAATGGTGGAAGCAAACAAAGCGGTGATTCAGCGATGGTACGACGAAGTTTGGAATAACGGACGTTCGGAAGCGATTACGGAGATGTTCGCGGAGGACGACACGGGCGAGGCGATTGAGGGGTTCGAGGGATTCCAGAAATTTCATCAGATATTTCGCAACGCCTTTCCTGATCTGACCATTCGGGTGGAACATTTGATTGCCGAGGGCGATTATGTTGTGGCACGCTGTACTGCGTCTGACAGTCATTCGGGAGAGGGTTTGGGCAGAGCAGCATCCAAGAAGTCCTTTGGGATTACAGGTATTTCGATTTCGCGCTTGAAGGACGGGAAGATTGCCGCAACGTGGAACAATTTCGACTTTCTGACGTTGTCTCGGCAGATCGGTCTCCATTAACTCGTCGGGTAGAGCAAACAAGAGAGGTGGAACGCATTGACCGAAGCAGATTTCCTTGAAATTGAAGAGTATTTGGGCAAATCGCTGCCGCCGCGCTATCGCGCAACCCTGCGGAACTATCCGTTTGAGGCGACAGACAGCAATCTGACGCGGGCGTTGTATCCCGATGTCGAGACCGTTTTGTCGGCGAATGCCGAACAGCGCGAAGGTGAATGGGCGGATGAGTGGGGTACGGAGCGGTTCGCGATTGGGTGCAGTCCGTCCGGCGATACCTATTTGCTGGATTTGACGGGCGTTTCTTCTGCGGTGTTCATGTGGGATCATGAGACGCACGAAACAATCAGCCAAACCCCCGATTTAGACGGTTTCGTTGCGAAGTGGAAAAAATATGAAGAGGAAGCACGGCTTCGGCGCGAACGAGAGAAACCCGCATCGAACCGCATTGAGCGTGAAGTTCTTATGTCGTTCTGCATTGTCGGATCAAGTATCTTATTTGTTATTGTGATGATCCTTGTGACGTTGTTTCAGGCGCGCAACAGGTAAAATGCAGGTAAAATAAACGATCCGTAAAGTTGTTATTCCTGACATCAAGCCCGGACTGTCTCAGGAGTTCGAAGCCGTCCTATGCCGCTTATTTACCGGAAACTAAAGCCGGAAACTAATAGTCAGTCAGCGTAAATTTTAGTATCTCACCTCTCGCATCGGAGGTTTTCAACCCCCGCTGCGTAATGTGAGTTAGTATTTTTGAAAGCAAGATTCGTGGCTATTAGCAAAGACAAATGCCCTGTTTTGATTTGCTGAAAATCACGCTGACTGACTACTACTAAAGTGCGTAAGATGCGGAATAACATACGGACCGCGAGGAATGACGGCGATACGAGCGTTTGCGCCATGACGTTCGAGGGCAAGGGCGATTCCTTCTTCGATGGAAGCAATCGGCGTGACAAAGCACTGCGCGAGAGTTTCGGCGGGAATTCCTCCAGAAAGACAGTAGATATGAGCATGGCGGGCGGCACGGGCAAGTTCTTCAACCTGCCACTCTTCAGGAACGAACACGTCCGGCTGCGAGATATAGGCGACAAAATCCTCCAAATCAGTGGTTTCCAACACGGCGCGGGTGAAATCCGCACTGCCGATGCCCTCTTTGCATTCCGAAGCGATAATAATACTGCCGCCTCTTTTCACTATCGGCAACGCGCCGACCATTCCCTTTACTGTTTGATAAAAAGTCGCGTCGAGCGGCGCACCGGCGGAAGAAGTGACCACAATATCGGCGGGTTCGGGGCAGGGAACACGGACGTGCTGTGCGGCATAGGCGACTCCGGCGAGCCATGCTTGTTCGAGGTCACCGGCGAACACTCCGGTAATCTCGTTTTGGGCGTTAAGGGTGACGTCACAGATGAGGTCGGGCGGCAGTGTTTTGACGATGGCTAAGGTTTCTTCGTGGACGGGGTTGCCGGCGACGATTCCCATGGTCGCGTTCGGGTGTTCCAGAAACTTCGGGCAGTGCCAGCGTTGTATTGCGGAAAAGGCGGCGACACCGGGCATGACCAACTTTCTGCCGCCGGAATAGCCCGCCATAAAATGCGGCTCGATCAGTCCGACAGTGAGTTTGAGGTCGGCGTCGCAATAGGTTTTGTCCAATCGTATCGGCACGCCATTTGGAGAAACGCCGAGATCGTAGTGCATTTCGGGGTTTTGGCTGTCGTGATTGACGACGGGATAGCGAGCGGCGAGTTCCTCTCCGATCAGAGCGTGGAGTTCTTCACCCCAATTCGGGCGGTGCGTTCCGGTGGCGATGAGAATCGTGATTTTGTCGGGTGGAATCCCTGCGGCTTCGAGCGTTTGGAGCATCGGCGGCAGAATGCGCTTGTTCGGAACAGGGCGGGTGATGTCACAGATGACGATAACCGCGCTCTCACGGTTTTGGGCGAGAATGGCAAGCGATTGCGTGCCGATGGGATTGGAGAGGGCATGGGCAATTGCCGCATCGGGATCAGGGAGCGGAGGCGACTGGGGCAGGTTTAAGACGCCGATGAGATTGGCATCGGGGATTTCCGCGTCTATTCCAGTGGCTCCATAATCGATTCGAACGCGCATAGTGAGTTTCTTTCAGAGTGTTCTGTCCGGGTGTTTTCAGTATCCGGCATTTGTTGTTCAGAGTGTTCGCTGCATCTCTTCGGCGAGGCGGCAGAGCGGGCTATGGGCATAGCGTTCTTGAAAAAGACGGAGCAGGATCGCGGCTTCGTCACGCCGGTTAAGATGATTCAGGTAGAGTTGAGCGACTTTGAGCAGAGCAGTTTCGGCTTCGGGCGCGTCGGGGTTGTGAATGGTGACGGCGCGAAGCGTTTCGGCGGCAAGGGCGTATTGTTCTAATTCTTCGAGTGTGTTGCCGAGCAGAAACAGTTCGTTTGGAGGCGGCAGGGCGCGGACTCCATGTTCGCGCATCTCGACGAAAAGCAGGGCGGCGGCGTGGCGGCTGCCGTTTCTGAGCGAAAGTTCGATAGAGTGCAGAACGTAAGGCTCGGCTTGCTCGATGTCGCCGAGAAGCAGCCACGCTTTGGCAATTTCAGCAGGGGCGATGGGATTGGTGGGTTCGCGGCTGAGGACAGTGCGCCAGCGTTTGATCGCCTCGCCGGGTTCGCTGTAGTTCATATTGACCGTGGCGTCGCGGCGTAAGTAGGCGAGTTCTCCGACGCGATAGAGTTTGAGGACAAACGCGCCTCCCAAACCGAAGGTGAATCCGCCGAGATGCGCCCAGTGCGCGATGCCGTCCAGTTCGTTGCCGACAAAAAGGCTGTAGAGTCCCCACAGCAGTTCATTGGTAAGAATAAAGAGGACGACGGCGACGACCTGCGGCTTGAATGGAATGCCGATGAAGACGAGTCGCGCCCGATAGTAGCGGTTGGCATACAGACCGATGAGGGTGGAACACGCGGCAGACGCGCCGACAATGGGAATGCCGCTTTGTGTCGGCAGATAGTAGCGAGTGACAATAACTTGCATTGCGCCGCCGACTGCGCCGCCGAGTAGATAAAATGCCAGCAGTTTGACTTGCCCGACTTCCGCCTCGATGCCGCTCCCGAAAACGAACAGATAGAACATATTGAGCAGGAGATGCCCCATTCCGGCGTGGAGAAACGGATAGGTGAAGAGGGCGAAGGGAGTGACGGCGTTGGGAATAAGCCCGAAGGTGTTGACGAGCTGTCCCTGAGTTTGGGAGCCGACGCCCCGCCCCGCCAACTCGAACACAATGGCGACAATCACCGTGACGAAAAGCAGGGCAAACGTCATTAGAGGAATGGGTTGCTTCTCGTGAGGTTCGGCGTAATTTTCGGTGGATGCGTAGGGTAAGAGCATGAGTGCGCGGTCTCCGTTGCGAGTCGTTTCGACGCGAAGCGGCAAGTCTCCTGCTTGAAATCAGGACAATGCATTCTGAATCCACGAAAAAGGATTTACGAACAACACAGAAGCAAAGTACAAGCGTCTTTCAGACGCGAATACGTTCCAGTTTGGGGGCAGTGCGCGTCTGAAAGACGCTTGTTTTTCCAGACGGGGGTTTTCAACCTCCGGCACAAGCCACCGCTTAAGGTGAGTTATTGAATTGTCCCTGTGTCCTCCGTGGTTCAACTTCTTACAGACAAATCAGATAAATCTCGTACATTGCGCGTCCGAAGGACGCTTGGCGGCACGCCATTTCAGACGGGGGTTTAAAACCCCCGCTGTGAGAGGTGAGTTACCAATTGGTCGGAGTTTCAAGAATATCGGTGTCGCCTTCGGCTTCAAGAAGGCGTTCGGCTTCGATAGCTGCTATACAGCCCGAACCGGCGGCAGTGATTGCTTGGCGATACTCGTGATCTTGCACATCGCCTGCCGCGAACACGCCATAAACAGTGGTACGGACATTGTGACGGGTTTTGACGTAGCCGTTTTCGTCGAACTCCAATTGTCCGATGAATAGTTCAGTATTGGGCTTGTGTCCAATGGCAACAAACATTCCTTGAACGTCTAATTCGCTGAGTTCGCCAGTGACGGTGTTTTTGAGTGTTAAGCCGGTCACTTTTTTCTGCGCCGGATCGTGGACTTTTTCGACGGCGGAATTCCAGATAAAATTGATTTTGGGATTCTTGAATGCTCGCTCCTGCATGATTTTGGAAGCGCGTAAGGTGTCGCGCCGGTGAATGACGTGAACGCGGGAGGCATGGCGCGTCAGGTAGTTGGCTTCTTCCATTGCGGTATCGCCGCCGCCGACAACCGCGATCTCTTTGCCGCGAAAGAAAAATCCGTCGCAGGTCGCACACGCCGAAATTCCCGCGCCATTCAAGCCGCCATCACGAACAGAGCGTTCTTCCGGCAATCCGATCCATTTGGCAGAGGCTCCAGTAGCAACAATAATCGTGCGGGCTTCATACATTTCCTCTTCGACCCAAACCCGAAACGGACGCTGTGACAGATCGACTTTGGTGATCATTTCGGCGATGATCTCCGTACCGAATCGCTCTGCTTGTTTCCGCATGATCTGCATCAATTCGGGACCTTGAATGCCGTCCTCGAAACCCGGATAGTTCTCGACGTCCGTCGTGAGCATCAACTGTCCACCCGCCCCCAATAACTCTTGCCGCCCGACTCCGCCATCAAACATCAGCGGTTGAACATTGGCGCGTGCCGCATAGATTGCGGCGGTATACCCCGCAGGTCCTGACCCAATAATAATTGTTTTATGCACCATTGCGCGAATTTTGCCTTCCTTAAATTTTCGTGTCCAAGTCACAGATACGTAAAAGCGAGGCGCATCGTGCCGGAAAATAGCCTGTATGATTATAGCCGTCAGTGGGGCGTTGGGTCAATGGGTGATGTAAACTGCCAAAACTGCCCTCCGCCCTTCTCCTT
>CAZPZP010000051.1:0-12325 GCA_964591025.1 uncultured Chthonomonadaceae bacterium | reverse complement strand
CCCATAAGGGGACAGAAAGTCCATGTCGTTATATTGGAATTGCCCTGTTCCCTGTTCCCTCATTCAGCCGCACTTGGCGAACTTCTCCAAGCCTTTGCGATCCGTGACCACGATATTGCCGCGATTGCGGAGCAGACAGTTCGCCATTTCCAAATCTTTCAGGTTGCGGGCAACCGTTTCGCGCCGCGTCCCAATAATACTCGCAATCTCTTCTTGAGAGAGAGGCGGGCAGAGCTGCCCATTATGTACATCGCACCGCGCCAACAAAAACTTGCAGAGGCGGGCAGACGAGGAATCTTCGACAACGCGCTTGTAATTCTCGTTGCAGCTTTTCACCCGTGCTGCCAAATTTCGCATCAACTCGAAGGCGAGTTCCGGCGATTCGCGCAATATCCCCTGAAAACTCTCCTGATCCAGAACCAGCAATTCGGTATCTTCGGCGATAGTAATCGCGGACGCCGAGCGTTCGCCGCCCAAAAACAGAGCCATTTCGCCGAAAATATCATGCGGCGCCAGCAGAGCAAGAATCGTCTCTTGTCCGGTGTCGAGATTGTCGGTGAAAATTTTGACGCCCCCGCTTAGGATGACATAGAGATGCCCCCCGCGATCTCCCTCATAAAAGAGTGAAATGCGCCCAGAGTAGCGGCGACGGCGGCAAACTTTGGCGATGCGTTCGCACTGCACGTCGTTGAGATCGGCGAACAGGCGCACGTTTCGGAGATATTCGGCAACAGTAGTCATAGCGTTTATTCCTCACAAATCGTGAAAGTGTGTCGGCGGGGACACCTCTCTTTTTTCTGCCTTTGTGTGCGAGGCTTTGTGACCTGCATTGTAAGGATTATACAGAATGTTAGTGATGGCGAGTATGACGTAGATCACATTCTCCGAAAATAATCGCGTTTTTTTGCGTCAAAATCCGGCGTCTGCGAGTGCCATGCGTGTAAAGTTCAGCACGGGATTGACGCTGAGGGGTTCGGAGACGATGAGATTTGCTCCGCGCAGAGTGGCGACAAACGCCGAGTCGGGTGTATCGTCAATAAGGGGAGAGGCGGTTTCGAGATCGGATTCTGTCAGAGGCGCGAAGGGTTTGTTGCCGTCTGTCCAAAGAGCGACGGTATCGCGAATAAGAAAATCGGCGCGTTCGGTCTGAATGGCGATCTCTTCGCGCCAATGACGGGCGATTCCGACAAAATTGAAGACCATCGGAATGGTTTGTTGTGTATTGTCTGCTTCGGTGAGTGTCGCTTGCCCCCATGTCATCAGTGGAACTCGTGTTCCGCAGGTATCCATTGTCGCGTGAACTTCGCGGGGCTGCAATCCGGTGAGCCAGAAAAGCATATCCAGTTGATGCCCGTTTGCGTCGCCGAAATAGCCGCCGGGACAGCGTTCGGGATCGTGCCGCCATGTACCGATGTTGGGAGTTTTCCAATCTTCACTGCCGAAGATATTGACTGCAACAATTTTGCCCCATTTGCCGCTGTCGAGTGCCGCTTTGAGCAGACGGGCGTTACGCCGATACCGTGATTGATATGCGATGGCGACTCGTTTTCCACTCGCTTTCATTGCGGCGTCCACTTGGGTTACTTCCTCAGGGATCAGCGTCAACGGTTTTTCACAGAGGACGTGCAAGCCCTGAGCGAGTGCGGCGAGAATTTGCGGCACATGATGTTTGTTCGGCGACGCGATGACGACGAAATCCAGCTTCGGATGCGCGAACATTTCCAGTGCGCGGGCATACGTGGCGACCTTGCCCTGCGCGGGATCAATCTGATGCGCGGCGGCTTTTCTTGCCAACACTTGCGCGGCTTCCAAAAAGGGATCGCTCAACGCTGTCACATACACGCCCGAAATCTCACTGAGGCGTTCCAGATGGACTCGCCCAAACCAACCGCACCCAACTATTCCTGCCCGTAACGGTGTCATCGTGTCTCCTTGAAAAAGGTTCGGGTACAAAAACGTACCGATCATAAAAGTTATTCCATCGTCCGGGTACAAGAACGTACCCGGCTAAAAAACAGGCGTCTTGCGGACGCGCACCACAAGGTTATCGCCTTCCCATAACATAAGTTGCGGGCAGAGCCTTTCGGTGAAGACGCAAATCCCTCAAGAGGTTCGTCCGCAGGACGTCTGTACTTTAGGCGGGTACGTTCCTGTATCCGGCACATAGCGTTCTACCCTCGACTTCTTACCCTCTACCCTCTCCACTCTCGCATTTTCGCCGCCGCAAGATGCAGGTTTTTGCGGCATTCGCTGATGTCGAACCGCCGAAACGGCTGGGGCTGTGCCGTATCATAAAGAGTTTCGCCGCCTATTACTGTCAGGCAGACATCGGAGGCACGCGCCGCATAGACCAAAGCGTTGTAGGGATGATAGGCGGGGGCAGAGTGCAGACCGTTGAGGCGAACCGCGCACAGGTCGGCGCGTTTGCCCGTTTCCAATGTGCCGATTTCCCGGTCAAGTCCCAACGCTTTTGCACCGCCAAGTGTCGCCATCTCCACGGCTTCGCGTGCCGTCAACGCCATAATGCGGTGGTGTACGCCGCGCTGCATCAGAACGGCAAACCGCATCTCCTCGAATAAGTCCAGTGTGTTGTTGCTCGCGACGCTGTCCGAACCCAGCCCGATACGCGGTACGTTTGCGCCATGATCCTCTTGGTGCGTTCCTTCGGGAAATTTGCGTCCTAAAATGCCGAGCGAAGCCACGCCGTTGCCGAGTTTGGCGTTCGACTTCGGGCAGTGCGCCCACGCTACGCCACGTTCTGCGATAATGTGCCGATCCGACGCCGAAACCTGCACGCCATGCACCAGCAAAGTTTGCGGCGAGAGCATTCCCAGTGAATCGAGATAAGCGACGGTACTGACGTGTGGGGTTTCCCATATAATGCCGCGCCGCTCGAACATTTCGGCAATCGCGCCTGTATGTGCGTACATCAGTTCTGCTTCGGCACGCGACTCGGCGGCATGAATACAGACGGGCAAATGCTCCTCTTTGACATAATCGCGCAGGGCATGAAACAGTTCGCGTCGCACGGTATAGGGCGCGTGGGGCGAAATTCCGACTTCGAGGCGCGAACCTTCGGCAGAGGCACGGAGCGATTCGACCTTTGCCGCCAGCATTGCCATAATCGAAGAGACAGACTGCGACTCGTCAATGCCGAAGACTTCTTGATAGACGATGCCGCCGAGTCCGAGGGCGTTCGCGCCATGCAACGCCGCGCCGCTGTCCGTACAGTCGCCAATCGTTGTGATTCCACCGGAAAGGGCTTCTGCCGCGCCGAAATGAGCGGACGCCATCCAATCGTACCAATCGAGCGCGGCTTTGCGGGCAGTGAGTTCACGAATCCACGAGAAGAACTCGATGTCTTCTAATAATCCGCGCATTACGGTATAGTCGAGATGGGTATGGACATTGACGAGACCGGGCATCAATATCGCGTCGCCGAGATCGCGGCATTGCGGGTCAGGTGGCGAGGCGGCGGGGCGAACCGCGACGATTTGCCCGTTTTCGATAAGAACTTCGCCGTTCTCGATGGGAGGCGCGGAAATCGGCAAAACCCATGCGGCGCGGAATGTCTGGATCACAGTGGATTCGCCCACAACTGATCGATCTGAGCGCGGTTCAAGTTCTTTGTGTGTCCGTCCGCGTGCAGCACATTGTAGCGTTTGGCGGGTGGAACCAGCGTGCCGTGCCAGCCTCCGTAGCCATCGAAGATCATATTGATTTCGGCGGGCATTTGAATGCTTGACTCGGTAGCGTGAGTCGCCGCGATCTCGGTGCGATAGTAATACGATGTTCCAAACTGCTTGAAACTGGAGGGACTTGCCACGAGAGGAAGCTCGACAAAATCCAGTTCGGTCAAACCTGTATCCGCCGGACAACTGAATATCGCTTTGGATTTGACATAAGGCTGCAATGCTTCATGGAGATACGGCACTTGAGCCATGTCCTCGGCAGTGATATTCCACATCGCAGGGTACGCTTTGTCGGCGGGATCAGCCGCATAAGGATAACTGCCGTCGTAATCCTGTGTGTACATCGTTATCGCCATCCCAATTTGACGCAGGTTCGAGATACAGGTGATTTCGCGGGCTTTGCCGCGTGCCGTCGCGAAGACGGGAAACAGCAAGGCGGCGAGAATCGCGATAATGGCGATAACAACGAGCAGTTCAATAAGCGTAAATGCCGAATGCTTGCGAGACGAAGCAGGACTGATTTTCATAAAAAGAATGCTCCTAAACTTTCTCTGTCAACAAGTGCTTCCAATACCGATAATCAGGGTAAGGTGCGGGACAGCGGTTGACTTCGCCGTACACAGACCCGTATAATAAACGCAGGAGTTCTGCCAGATTTGACCCATTTTCGGGCAGGGCAGAATAGGTCTATTCAGCAATACGTCAGCGAGGAACCATTGCGTTGCGTTTTTTACAGATTAAGCAGGAAGGTTATGACGCCGCGTGTCGCGCTGTGCGTCGAACCACGCTCCAAGACAACCCCCGCGTCGAGGCGATTGTCCGCGAAATTGTCGCCGATGTGAAGTCACGCGGTGACGCGGCACTGTTAGAATTGTCGCGCCGTTTCGATGCGCCGGAGTTGCAGACACTCGAAGTCCCGCGCTCTGAATGGGACGCCGCCGAAGCCGAAATCGCGCCCGAACTGCGCGAGGCGGTGACACTGGCTGCCGCTAATATCGCCGCGTTCCATGAAAAACAGCGGCGCGTCAGTTGGACAGACGTTCAGCCGGGCAAAGTGTTAGGGCAAATTGTGCGCCCGCTGGACAGAGTCGGTGTGTATGCTCCGGGCGGAACCGCGTCGTACCCAAGTACGGTATTGATGACGGCGATTCCTGCACGGGTTGCGGGTGTGCCGGAAATTATCTTATGTACGCCCGCGCAAAAGGGCGGCAAAGTCTCCGCATTGGTGCTGTACGCCGCCAAAGTCGCCGGTGTCACACGGATATTTACTGTCGGCGGGGCGCAAGCCATAGCGGGTATGGCGTTCGGGACGGCGACGATTCCGGGCGTGGATAAAATTGTCGGACCGGGCAATGTCTATGTCAACATCGCAAAAAAAATGCTGTGGGGCATTGTGGATATGGATATGCTCGCCGGACCCAGTGAGGTCTGCGTCCTTGCCGACGCGGGAGCCAACCCGACCTTTGCCGCACTGGATTTGCTGACTCAAGCCGAACACGACATTGAAGCCGCCGCGTTTCTGATCACGCCGTCGCTGGAGTTTGCAAATCGGGTGCGTGCCGAAATTGATCGCCTCCTGCCGACCTTGCCGCGCCACGAAATCCTGCGCGAAGCACTGGAAAACAACAGCGCAATTTTGGTGACGGAATCGCTGGATCAGGCGTGCGACTTGGCAAACGTCTGTGCGCCGGAGCATCTCGCCCTGATGGTACGCGATCCGATGAGCATTTTAGGCAAAATTCGCAATGCAGGAGCCGTGCTACTCGGTGACTATACGCCGCAGACTTTGGGCGATTATTTTGCAGGTCCAAGCCATACGCTTCCAACAAGCGGCACGGCGCGATTTGCCTCGCCACTTCATCTCGATACGTTCCTGAAAAAGACGAGTTTTATCTCGTATACGGCAGAGGCATTGCAATCCGTCGCGCCCCATTTGGAGGTTTTTGCCCGTGCCGAGGGTTTCGACGCGCACGCCGAAGCCGTTGTTCAGCGTTTCCCGAAAGAGGCAAATTGATCGTTATGGCAAACCGCACAGCACAAATCGAGCGCATCACCAACGAGACGGAGATTCGCCTGTCCCTGAATTTAGACGGCAACGGCACGCATGAGATTGCGACGGGTGTCGGCTTTTTCGACCATATGCTGACCCACGTCGCCAAGCATGGGCTGTTCGATTTGACAGTCAAAGTCAAAGGCGATCTGCACATAGACGATCATCATACTGTGGAAGATGTCGGCATTGTTTTGGGTTCGGCGTTTGCTCAGGCACTGGGAGATCGAGCGGGTATTCAGCGCGTCGGAAACGTCGCGGTTCCGATGGATGAGGCGTTGGTTTTTTGCGCGATAGACATCAGCGGGCGCGGGCATTCCGTGTGTGAATTGACTCTTCCAACGCCTAAACTCGGCGATTTCACCACCGAACTTGTGCCGGAATTCTTTCGCGCCGTCGCCGCCAACGCCGGTTGGACAGTCCACTTGCATCAAACGGCAGGAACCAATACGCACCACATCATCGAAGCGGCATTCAAGGCGTTCGGGCGTGCCGCGTCTCAGGCAGTGGCATATAACCCAAGAGTGCAGGGCGTTCCCTCCACAAAAGGAATACTCTAAAGTTTGAGCGGGGAGGCAAGAAAAATGGGAATCGCAACAAAAGCACGGATGACGGAAGACGAATTCATGCGGATGCCCGACGACGGACGCAAATGGGAACTCGTTGAAGGAGAACCGAAAGAAGTGCCAGCATCACATATGCATGACATACTGGTTGCACGCCTTATCCAATTATTAGGCATACACGCTGATCAATTCGGATTTATAGCGGCATCACAAGCAGGATTTCGTATGGTAAACGGCAATGTTCGTAGTCCCGATGTGTCCTTTACTCGCGATGAGCGGCTCCCAAATGGTCCAGCGGACGAAGGCTTTGGCAGTTCTGCTCCCGATCTCTGTATCGAAATTATATCGCCCTCTGAAAGTGCGGGGGAAATGGCGACAAAAGTTGATGAATATTTCGATGCGGGGGCAGAGCAGGTTTGGCAACTGTTCCCTAAGCAAAAAGCCGTCAAAGTTTATATCGCCCCAGACATCTTCACAGAATATCAAGCCGACGATGAGATCACAGGCGGTGATATTTTGCCGACATTCCGCTGTTTAGTATCCGAGTTGTTCAAGTTGAGAACCTCACAAAGAGAGTAGGGCATAGAACGCAGGCGAGGAGGCAAGAAAAATGGGAATCGCAACAAAGGCACGAATGACGGAAGACGAATTTCTGCGGATGCCGGATGACGGACACAAATGGGAACTCGTTGAAGGAGAACCGAAAGAAGTGCCAGCATCACATATGCATGACATACTGGTTGCACGCCTTATCCAATTATTAGGCATACACGCTGATCAATTCGGATTTATAGCGGCATCACAAGCAGGATTTCGTATGGTAAACGGCAATGTTCGTAGTCCCGATGTGTCCTTTACTCGCGATGAGCGGCTCCCAAATGGTCCAGCGGACGAAGGCTTTGGCAGTTCTGCTCCCGATCTCTGTATCGAAATTATATCGCCCTCTGAAAGTGCGGGGGAAATGGCGACAAAAGTTGATGAATATTTCGATGCGGGGGCAGAGCAGGTTTGGCAACTGTTCCCTAAGCAAAAAGCCGTCAAAGTTTATATCGCCCCAGACATCTTCACAGAATATCAAGCCGACGATGAGATCACAGGCGGTGATATTTTGCCGACATTCCGCTGTTTAGTATCCGAGTTGTTCAAGTTGAGAACCTCACAAAGAGAGTAGGGCATAGAACGCAGGCGAGGAGGCAAGAAAAATGGGAATCGCAACAAAGGTACGAATGACGGAAGACGAATTTCTGCGGATGCCCGACGACGGACACAAATGGGAACTCGTCAATGGAGAACCGAAAGAAGTGCCAACTTTATTTGAACACGATATTTTTGGAGTACAACTGCTCCTGCTATTGGGTGTTCACGCCAAAGGCATCGGGTTTATGACGATGGGACAAGCCGGTTTTCGGATGGCGAACGGCAATATCCGCTGTCCTGACCTCTCATTTACACGCAAATCGCGATTGGTTAAGGGACTTCCGCCGAAAGGTTTTGGCGATTTTGCGCCTGACATCTGCGTTGAGACCATTTCACCTTCCGAAGAAATCGCTGACATGATGCAAAAGGTGCGGGAGTATTTTGGAGCAGGAGCGGAACAAGTTTGGCATCTTTTCCCTGAGCAGAAAATGGTGCGTGTCTATCTTTCGCCGGAGATTTCAGTAGAACATCACGCGAATGATGAACTCACAGGCGGAAATATCCTGCCGACATTCCGTTGCAAAGTCTCGGAAATCTTCGAGTTAGAGTAGCATATTGTGTAGTTAGGTTGTTGGGCAATTGGGTCATTAAAATCCGATTTTTCAATAACCCAACAACCTAACTACTCAATAACCCAATCGCCCAATCGGAGAAAATAATGCCGCAGTCAACACAACAAAAGAAGCCGCAAAATCGTGACGGCGAGATCGCTTCCCGTATCGTCGTTATCGCTCTGCTGTCCGTCACTTTGATCGGGGCAGTGAAATGGGCAATGAATGTAACTCAAGCCAACGCCAAGCAGATTTCCGGCAATGCGGTGCGCTGGCAGAACAATATCGATGCGCGGGTCGAGTCACAGGAAAAGCCGCGCCGTAAATTCTGAGAGAGAAGAACAATATTGTGATGATCGCCATTTTAGATTATGGCATGGCAAATTTGAGGAGCGTGGAAAAGGCACTCGTCAAAGTCGGCGGCTTTCCCGTCATTACGTCTGACCCTGTGATTGTGGCACAGGCGGACAAAGTGGTTCTGCCCGGCGTCGGAGCGTTTTGCGCGTCTATGAACGGGCTGGATGAGAGCGGACTCAGTGACAGCGTGCGCCATGCGATTGCCGCGAACAAACCGTTTTTGGGAATCTGTGTCGGCTTGCAGATGCTGTTCGAGACGGGAACCGAAATGGGAATCACGCCCGGACTGGGCATCTTTCCCGGTCAAGTTGTGGAGTTCTTCGCCGAGGGCAAACCCGAAGCAAGCGCAGAGTTGAAGGTTCCGCATATCGGCTGGAATGCGCTCACGGTCAACCCGCAGTCGAAACTCTTGCGAGGCATCGAAAACGGAAGCCGCGTCTATTTCGTTCACTCGTTTTATCCTGAACCGACAGACGGGGCGATCATCTCGGCAACCTGCGATTACGGCGGGCAATTTTGTGCGGCAGTCGAACGCGGCAATGTCGCAGCGACTCAGTTCCATCCTGAAAAAAGCGGAACCGTCGGCTTACAGATTTTGCGAAACTTCGTACAGTGGAATTGAGTAGTGCGAGTGTAAAGGGGAAACCATGGACATCTATCCTGCCATTGACCTCAAAGGCGGAAAGTGTGTGCGGCTCAGTCAGGGGCGTTTCGATGAAGTGACGACCTATTCCGAGGAGCCGGTACGTATGGCGCAAAAATGGAAAGACGCTGGAGCCAAGTGGCTCCATGTCGTTGATCTCGATGGCGCACGAATCGGCAGTCCGCAGACGCAAAATTTAGACATTGTTCGGCAGATGATTCGGCGCGTGGGACTTCCGATTCAGTTCGGCGGGGGCGTGCGGAGTGCGGAGATTGTGGAACGGATGCTGAATATCGGGGTGGCGCGTGCCGTTATTGGAACCGCCGCCGCCCAAAGCCCCGATCTCGCCGCAGGAATCTTCACGATGTATGGCGAAAAAGTTGCCGTTGGAGTAGATGCACGTGATGGCGTTGTCGCGGTGCAGGGCTGGTTGGAGCAAAGCGGCGAAAATGCGGTGACGTTTGTTCAGCGCATGGCAGGGTTGGGTGCAAAACGGTTTATTTTTACCGACATTGCGCGGGATGGGATGCTGCAAGGCGTCAATCTGCTCGCACTGGCACAAATTGCAACAGCAGTCCCGAACGTGCCGGTGATCGCGTCGGGCGGCGTGACGACGCTTGGAGACATTGACGCGCTGATTCACTTACGCCAAACCGCTCCGAACGTCGAGGGCGTGATTGTCGGCAAAGCCCTCTATGCCGGAACCGTTACGCTGCAAGATGTTTTGGCAAAAACCTAATAGCCAAATCATTTAAACCTCGTACAAATGCAAGACCGGGCATTGAAAATACCCGTCTGTATGGCGTTCCGCCAAGCGTCCTTCGGACGCGGGAATCTACAGGGTTTATCTGGTTTGTCTATAAGCATAGTTTCGTTCGGATTTTTTGAGGAGACAGCCTACTGTGAATGGATCTGAGATAATTCCTATAATGTTTGTGTTCAGTATTCCGTTGCTGGCGATCTGGACTTCGCATAAACGTAAAATGCTTGAGTTGCAACTCAAACTCAAGCAGCAAGGCGGGGGCGTTGAGGTGCAAGGCGCGATCAATGCTTTGCGTGAAGAGGTCAAACAATTACGTGATACCTCGATGAGTTACGATATTTCCTTCGATTCGGCGATGCAGCGTATGGAGAATCGTGTCGAAAATCTGGAACGGCGCGTTATAGCACAAACCGCAGACACTGCCGCGAACCAGAACGTGATCGCAGGGAGATAGAATCCGCGTATGAGATGGGAAATTATCTTTTTCTTTTTGCTTGGGCTTTTGCCAGCGATGCTGCTTTCGTTGCCCTTTTACGCCATTTGGACACACCACCGGCGCAAAATGGAAGAGTTGCGGCTCCAGCAAAAGGGCAACGTCAGCGAACCGGTGCGTGCCGAACTCAATGCTCTACGTGAAGAACTCAAACAACTGCGTGATACTTCGATGAGCTATGATATTTCGTTCGATTCGGCGTTGCAGCGAGTGGAACAGCGCGTCTCCAATATCGAGGGACAAAACGCCCGCCGCCAAACCGAGCAGGATCACGAAAAGCCGCTCTACCAAACCCACTGATTCCTTTTGAGAAAGCCGCGACATTATGGGAATGCTTAATCCTTGGAATCTGTTGTGGCTGCCGCCTATCGCTGGTCTCATCGTGGTGATGTATATCCTCAAACTGCGGCGCAAAGATGTGGTTGTTTCCTCGACGTATTTGTGGAGCCAAGTGATCCGCGACGTTCAGGCAAATTCTCCGTTCCAAAAACTTCGCAAAAATCTGCTGCTGCTTCTTCAATTGCTGATCGCCCTGTTCCTTATTTTTGCTTTGGCGCGTCCGTTTTTGCGCTCGACTACTATTGGCGGGCGCAATATCGTTCTGCTGATGGATACGTCGGCGTCCATGCAAGCCACCGATGTCGCGCCGTCCCGAATTGAAATCGCCAAGCAAAAGGCACGCGAACTGGTGGACAATCTCAAGCCCGGTGATCGCATGATGGTGCTGTCGGCGGGGGCGCGTCCGCGTGCCGTGACGGGCTTTACGTCCGAACGCCCTGAATTGCGCCGCGCTATTGATCGCGTGCAGGCGATGGACACTTCCACTGCAATGCAGGACGCGATTAACTTGGCATCGGATTTGGTGGCGTCCCGAAAAGACGGCAGTACGGGGCGTATCGAGTTGATTTCGGACGGCGGTTTTCTCGCCGCGAATACCAATGGGACACCGCTTTCGATGAGCAATCTCAATCTCGGCGATACTCATCTGTCATATCACCCGATAGGCAAGGGCGGCGATAACGTCGGGATTGTCGCGATTGATTTGCGGCGCAATCTGGGAAATCAAGGGCGTTCGGTGCAACTGCTGGTTGTCACGCACAATTTCAGCAATAAACCGCAGACGTTTGCACAGGAGATTTATGCGGGACAGGAGATTGTTGATGCCAGTGAAGTGACCATCGAAGCGAACAGCGAGCAGACACAGCCCTACGATATTGTCGAACCGACGGACGCGGTCAATATCACGGTCAAACTGGACATCAAAGACGCCCTGACTGCCGACAATTCCGCCGCATTGGTACTCAAGCCGCGCAAAGACTTGAAAGTGCTTTTAGTCGGCAAAGAGAATGTTTTTCTCGAAAATGCGCTTAATGTCGATCCGGCTGTTACGGTGACGAGAGCGGAAAAATTCGGCGACAGCAAGGGCTATGATGTGACGGTTTTTGCCGATTCTGCTCCTGCCAAACTGCCGCCCGGAAATTATCTGTTTCTCCATTGTGCGAGTGATGCGGCTCCGGTGAAGGTGTCGGGAACGCTGCAAAATGTCGCGCCCGCCGATTGGGAAAAAGAGCATCCGGTGCTGCGCTATGTGGACTTCGGGCAGGAACGGTTCGGTTCGGCGTTGAAAGCAGTGCCGCAGTCGTGGGGGCGGGAAATCGCGTCGGCGGAATCGGGTTCGTTTATTGTAGTTGGGGAACAGGGCAAAAATCGCTCGTTATTCTTTGGGTTCGACATCAACGAGTCGCTGTTTCCGCTTCGGGTGGCGTTTCCTATTCTGATCTCCAACAGCATTCACTGGCTCGGCGGCAGTGAGGAGAACGAGACCAGTCAAGTGGCAACAGGAACCGCGCTGACGCTCTCTGCGCCGCCCGGAACTGGCAAAGTGACGGTGACGCGCCCTGATGGTTCCAAACGTGAGGTGCTGGTGGCGGAACGGGGCGGGGCTGCTTTCGATGAGACGGAGCAAGTCGGGCTGTACCAAGTCGAGGGCAAAGAATTCAAGACGACGTTTGC
>CAZPZP010000050.1:10761-12426 GCA_964591025.1 uncultured Chthonomonadaceae bacterium | reverse complement strand
CTATTATGTCGCGGGCATTTGGTTTGCGCGGAACCTCGAACGGGTTCGTGCGTTCCCGCAGTCTGTTGTCCTTGTCGGTTTGTTCGCGGGAATGAGCGCGGTGATCCTTTACGGCATTCGCTGGCGTCTCCTCACGTTCTATTCTCCTGTTGCCGCGCTGTATTCCGTTGCGGTCATTATTTTTGTGTTGCGCGTTCAGAAGTCGCCGCCCGCTTGGGTGACGACAATCGGGGCATATTCGCTGGGGATTTATCTGTGGCATCCGTTCTTTCTGACAGCATTTCGCGTGCTTCAAGGACGTTACTATCGGGAAGCAATTTCACCGTCGATCACTTTGGGATTGATGCTGTTGGAGATTGGAGTCGGCTTGGCGGGCAGTCTGCTGACAGCGCGACTGCTTGCTCGTATCCCCGCCTTGCGCGGCTTGGCACAATAACCATGCACCTTTCAGAACTGTTCGGACAAGAAGCGGCAGTCGAGGCATTGCGTCGGGCTTTGGAGGCAGAAACGCTTTCGGGAGCCTATCTGTTCATCGGGCAGAACGGCGTCGGGAAGGGCGCGGTAGCGCGTGCCTTCTCGCAAGCGGCGATGTGTCTCCAACCACAGCATATTCCATTCGATTCGTGCGGGGTTTGTGACTCGTGCCGCCGCTTCGATAATGGGACGCACCCCGAACTGATGACCGTCGCACCCGCCGGAGAGCAGATTCAGATTTGGCAGCTCTGGACACGCGAAGGACGCCCCGCACGCGGAATTCTATCCGATACTCTCAATTATTCGCCGCTTCTTGGCAAGCGGCGTGTCTATCTTATCGAGCAAGCCGAAACCTTGAATGAATCGGCGGCAAACAGTCTGCTCAAAGTTTTGGAAGAGCCGCCACCCTATGCCGTTTTCATTCTGCTTGCTCCCCATCCTGCCCGCGTCCTGCCGACCATCGTTTCGCGCAGTCAGATGGTGCGCCTCAACGCCGTTCCAGTCGCTGAACTTACTTCTTATCTCCAAACCGTTCACACTATAGAGCCGGATCGCGCCGGAATGCTCGCGTCCTACTCCGAAGGGCGCGTCGGGCAGGCGGTTCAGATGGCAAATACGGTGGCGGTAGGAGAAGAGATTGGGCGCATTCTGGATTTTGCCGAGACGCTGGCGCAGTCGCCGCGTACAAGAGCATTGCGCCTCGCCGAACAGCTCCGCAAGCAAGCCGCGCAAGTCAAGGCACTCGCGGGCAATATGGCAGAAGCAAGCGAAAGCGGCGACGAGGAAAGCACAAGCAAGGAAAAAGTCGGGCGAAAGCAGTATGCGGCAGTGTTCGATGTGCTGACGGTTTTCTATAGGGATTTGCTGGCTCTGCGTATTGCGACAACCGGCACGCCGCCGATTGTCAACCGTGATCGTGCCGCCCCCATGCTCCGAATCGCCGCGATGCAGGAACCCGCGCACTGGATGCGCTGTTTAGACTCTCTCCTCCTCGCCCGCCGCCGCCTTTATGCCAACGCGAATATCGCGCTCGTCACCGAAATTCTGGCGATGAGTCTCTTGGGGTATACTGGTAGCATTCAGGGAAAATAACCCCTCCCCAACCCTCCCCTTCCGTAAGGGGAGGGAGTCAATGTACCCGCCCTTGTGGAGGGACTGCGCGGGGAGGGAGTCAATGCACCCGCTCAATCT
>CAZPZP010000050.1:0-10661 GCA_964591025.1 uncultured Chthonomonadaceae bacterium | reverse complement strand
GGGGAGGGAGTCTTTGATTCCCCCTCCTTACGGAAGGAGGGGGTTAGGGGGTGGTTATCCAGTGGTCATCCAAAGGAAGGAAGAAACAAATTATGGCGACTTGGAAAGAAGGAGATCGCGTTCAGATTGTAGACCGCGATGCAACGGCAGACGACATCAAAACCGGGCTGTTCTACAATCATTTTCGCGGATTGACCGGCACGATCCAAAAACTTTATGGCGAGGAAGCAGCGATTGAGATCGAATCGCAAAGTATGCTCGATACCGTGGCAACGCGCCACGAAGATGTTCAGGAGCAAATGCGAACAAAATGGCTCGACAGCATTTCAGAGGAAGCCAAAAGCCGCTTGACCGACGAAGAGAAAGATTTCCGACTGCGGTATACGGTTCTGGTCGCCCTCAGCGACTTGAAGGCGGCAACGTCTGCCCTGCCCGCCGCCCGCAAGACTTTTGCCGAGATTGAAGCCGACGAAGCCGCTGAATTGGAAAAACGTACGGTGAAAGCGTAGCACTCTCAGTTTATGATAAGGATTAAAAGCAAACCGATGATTCGACGACGAATGCCTTTGATGGCACTTTTGACCGCATTGTTCTGTTTGGGAACGAAAACAACGCACGCACAGGAGGCGGATTATACCCGCGTGTCCGATGTGATTTATGCCAAACATGGCGGCGTCGCCCTCACAATGGACGTATTCAAGCCCGCCACTCCGAATGGAATCGGCGTGATTTGGATGGTCAGCGGCGGGTGGGTTTCCAACCATAACAATATCAACGCCGACCTTGCGAAAGTGTTTACCAAGCGCGGGCAGACGGTGTTTCAGGTGGTGCATGGCAGTCAGCCGAAATATACGCTCAACGAGATCGTTCCCGATATTCATCGCGCTGTCCGGTTTATTCGCACGCACGCGGCGGAGTACGGCGTCGATCCGAATCGTCTCGGTATCTCAGGTGGAAGTGCGGGCGGGCATCTTTCGCTGATGATTGGGGCGTATGGCAGCGACGGCAAGCCCGCAGCGGCAGACATGGTAGATCGCGCCTCCAGTGCTGTTCAAGCCATCGCGATTTTCTATCCTCCGACGGATTTTCTCAATTATGGCAAAGAGGGTTTCAAGGCAACCGGCAGTCCGCTGATGAGTCCCTTCCTGCCCGCTTTCGGCGTGACCAAAGACACCTCTCAGGAAAAATTAGAAGAAGTCGGCAAGTCGTTTTCTCCGATTTACGGCATTACTGAAAAAATGCCGCCGACCTTGATCTATCATGGTGACGCCGATCTGCTGGTTCCGCTTCAGCAGTCGCAACTCGTCATTGCGAAACTCAAAATGCTCAATATCCCGAATGAATTGGTGATTGTAAAGGGCAAGGGACACGGTTGGGACGCCGCGCAGATGGCAAAAGATTTGGACAAATTCGCGGAGTGGTTTGAGAAGTATCTGCCGAAAAAATAGCCGTTGACCATGTTTGCTTGGTAAGGAGTCGCGCCGATGTCTTTTCCAACTATTGATCCTGAAACGCGCCTGTCGCGTCTTGCCGCTCCACAGGGACGTGTGCCGGTGGTTCTCGATACCGATCCCTATAATGAAATCGACGATCAATACGCCATCACCTACGCGCTCCTTTCATCGGATCGCCTTGACGTGAAGGCGATCCATGCTGCGCCGTTTGCCAATTCTCGTTCGGGTTACGATCCCGGCGTCGGAATGGCAAAAAGCGTCGAAGTGGCGAATGAGATTGTGCGATTGATGGACGAATTGGAGGAAATTGTGCCTCCTCCCGTTTATGGCGGTGCGCCGCAGTGGATGTCGGCGGACGATGCGGGCTTTGCGGGTTCGATAGTCACAAGCGATTCGGTTCATAACCTCATTGCTCTTGCCAACGCTCAACCTGACAATGAACCGCTCTATGTCGTGTCAATTGGGGCAATTACGAACGTCGCATCCGCAATTCTGTATGAGCCGGGCATTATTGAGAAAATCGTCGTTGTCTGGCTTGGCGGTCATCCGTCAACGTGGCATGACAACGACGAATTCAATCTTATGCAGGACGTTTTCGCCTCTCGCGTCATCTTGGACAGCGGCGTTCCGCTCGTCCGAATGCCGTGTATCAACGTCGCCGAGCATCTGTTGCTCTCTCGCGAAGATGTGCAGAATCGGGTCAAGGGACGCGGCAGTATCGGCGATTATCTGCACGATGAATTTCTGCTGTACGGCTCGGAAACCTCTTCAATGGCACGCCCGATTTGGGATATGGCTCCGCTGGCGTGGCTGATCAATCCGGCATGGGTTCCGACGACGATTATACCAACTCCGATATTGACCGTCAGCCCGTTGCGTGCCGCGCCCTACAACTCTCCCTATCTCACGCACGCCCCCGCGCTTAACGGGAGTCGCCGCGCCCATTGCACTTGGGCAAACGATCCGCACCGACACCCCTGCCGCGAAGCCTACCAAATTCGCCGTGACCCCGTTTTCGCCGACTTCTTCGCTAAACTCGATAAAGCGACGAAAAGCCAAGAGAATACTCTCATTGATAAAAGGTAACAACGTCCGCGTTTTTGTTATCGCCGACTCTGGTTTGCCCGCCGTCATCTTTGAGATTTTCGCCAACGCTCCACAGCCGAAACCCTGCACCCTCACGCCGATAACGCAATGGTTTGCCGTCAAACGGATCGGTTACTGTCATTACATCAAACTGTTTCAGGTCATCGGGGAAAGTGCCGTGAGTGAGGCGATATTTCAGTAACTCTATCTTGAGGATTCGCATTCTTCGCATTGCCTGTGTCCGAACAATTTTGCTGCCTTGCTGGGTCACACTGGACATGAGAATTGTATTGAGAAGATGACCGACTTCATCTGCTTTGTAGGTTTTTTCTTCGTCTGCGGTGGCTTTTTGCAGAACGAGATGAATCGGCATCGGGTCACCGTTCGTCTTGTTCATTTCCTTATAAGCGTTGCGCCAAAAACTCAGCATATTCTTCTCATACATTCCGGCATTGCGGGCGGGCAAACGCTCCTCGAAATCCTCTCGACTGATCTTAAATTCTTCATAATTGAACTCTCTACTGCGGATTTGTTCGATGATCACCGCTCCCATGACAATTTCTCCTCGCAGCCCATTCTTCATACTGGGGAGTGCGCCGAAATTGGAGTTCGCCTTTTCCGCTTTTGCCAGAAAATCCTTTTCAGTGGCGTGCCGATTGACCAGTTTATGCCACTGCCGATCCATAATCGCTTCGAGAGCGAGTTGCACCAAAAGGGCGATCAAAGTCGGCTCTTTTCCGGCGTGGCGTCCAATTCTTGCACCGGTGGCAATCTGCTCCAATGCCTCCGACGTTTTGCCCTCCCTATCAAGCAGTACCGATTTGATCCCAAGATACCGCACCGCACGACGCATTTGAGCAAACTCCGGAAACGGTGTTTCAGGTCCCAATTCATAGGGATAATGGAAATCACAATCCGGCTTTTGAGAGGCTTGGAGGATCAGGGAAAACTCGGCGGCTAACAGAGCAAGAATCTTTCGTCCTGCCGCGATTTGTTCGGGAGAATAATCGCCACTGGTGGAATTGATGAGACTAAGACCAATCTTCTCCAACTCCTCCAGTTCTGCTTTTTTCGCGTCGAAGCGTTCGGTGAGTTGGACATAAAGAGGCGCGGCGTTGTCGGCGTCAGGTACAGGCGGCTTGCGGCGCAGGTCTTCGGCGGAAAGCGGCAAACCTTCGGCGCGTGCCGCTTTGCGTATTGCCGCTAACGTGGGAACAGGGGGTTTCTTTTTCTGCGCTTCAAGCGGGGAAGCAATCCCCAAAAAAAGACATCCAATGCTGAGAAAGTAAATATAAAAACGCTTCATTTGTCGTACTCTTTCTTATCAGATTCAGGGATATGTCATACTGTGAGGTTTCCGGGGAATGAATTCCCCGTTTAGCAAAAACACCTGTCCTGCGGACAGACCCGCTTGGAAGTGGGTAGGCTCTCAAGACGGGCGTGTGTCTGGAAGACACGTGTACTGACTAACCGGGGAATTCATTCCCCGGAACGAAAGAGAAAGCCATCCGCCCTAAATTTGATTCGCACCCTTCGTCGTACTCTTTCTTATCAGATTCAGGGATATGCCGTGACAGTATCCGCTCGTTTGTCGCCAATTTTGACTTGTCCGCCGTCATCTTTGAGGTTATCGCCGATGCTCCACAGCCGAAACCCTTTGCCTTCGAGCCTATAACGCAATGGCTTGCCATCAAACGGATCAGTGGCTGTTGTGGTATCGAACTTTTTAAGGTCGTTGGGAAAAGCGTTGTGTGCGAGGCGATATTTCAGCAATTCAATCTTGAGTGTTCGCATCCGCCGCATCGCTTGAACATGAATGACGCGGCGACTTGCATCAATCGTCACTGGTATCATCGTCTCGTTCACCATGCGCCCCAATTTGTCGTGTTTTGCCGTGATCTCTTCGGCTTTCCAGACAGTTTCGAGTGCCAATGCCATGCCCCTCGGATCGTTGTTTGCTTTGTCCATTTCAGCGAATCCTTTACGCCAGAATGTCAGCCAGTATTCTTCGTACATATCCGCAAATTGGGGGGCGAGTTCATCGGTGAGTGCGTTGCTGTTGCCCGAAGAGGGAGCGGTAGCCCCCTGCCTTTTTCGAACCTGTTCTATCATCATTCTGCCCAAAACAACCTCACCCTCCAGCACAGATTTCAGGTCAGGCGGTGTGAACGCATCGCTGACTTTCGACGCTTGCGCCAAAAATTCGGGATCGGTTCTATGACGATTGACCAACCGATGCCATTCACTGTCAAGAATTGATATAAGAGCGACATGAACCAGCATGGCGATAACAAAATGATCCTGCCCGCAATGTTTGGCAATTTTCGCACCTTTGGAAATCTGCTGTAACGCTTCGCCGAATTTGCCTTCGTTGTCAAGCAATGTGGCTTGAATCATGAGAAGACGGACGGCGCGACGCATCTGTGACAATTCAGGAAAAGGAATGTCTATTCCTTTGTCATAGGGTCGCTTGAAATCGCACTCCGGCTTTTGGATTGCCCGATCTATCATGGCGCGTTCCGGTTGAGTAAGGGCAAGAAGTTTACGGGCGTCCGCGAGGTTGGCAGGAGAAACATCGGGCTTGAGACCAATCAGTTTAGTGGCATTTTTCTCCAATGCCTTGAGTTGAGCGTCCTTTGCCAGAAAATTCTGCGTCATCTTCACATAAATCGGGGCGGCATTGTCGGCGGCAGGAACAGGCGGATTACGAATCAAATCCTTCGGGGTCAGGGGAATATGCGCGGCTTGAAGCAGTTTGCGCTCTTTAACCGATTCGACAGAAGCACGGGAGCTTTTAAAATTGATTCCCACCAAAAAGAGAACTGGCACACAACAAACGAACGCGATAACATAATTAGCAGCTTTATTCACTGTATGCAAATTTCTCATCAAAATTGTTCCTTACTTCACGGCAATCAAATCGTTCAGTCGCTCTACCAATTCGGTGCGTTGTGCGGGCGTATCGGCGCAGAGGTTAATATGCCCGATTTTGCGCCCTGTCTTCGGTTCTTTGCCGTAAAGATGCAGAAACGCGCCCTCAAGAGACAAAACCGCCGAGATGTCAGGCAAGGTTCCGATGAGATTGACCATTGCCGCAAAACCGCGTGGTGTTGTGCTTCCGAGGGACAAACCCGCCACCGCCCGAACGTGATTCTCGAACTGACTGACACAGCCCGCGTTCATCGTCCAATGCCCGGAATTGTGGACACGCGGAGCCATTTCGTTCGCAATGAGATGTCCGTCTTGCTCAAAAAACTCAACGGTCAGCACGCCGACATAATCCAGCGAAGCGAGTAAAACACGCAGATAATCTTCCGCCTTCGATTGAAGCGACCTCGTGATATTGGGCGCAGGACACAGCGACAATCGCAAGATTCCCTCGCGATGGTAGTTCTCCGTGAGCGGATAGAATACGCACGCTCCATCACGCCCCCGCACTGCAATCAGCGACAATTCACGCTCGAACGGAATAAACCGCTCCAAAATATACGGCGTGCCGTCCATTTGTGATGCCGCATTCTGAACATCGTCGGGCGTTCTCAGCACAAATTGTCCTTTGCCGTCATAACCCATACGGCACGTTTTGAGGACAGACGGCAGACCGATATGCGTCACCGCCGCGCCCAACTCTTCCGGCGTTGTGACCGCAGCAAAATCGGGCGTTGGAATGCCGAGCCGCACAAAATTCTGCTTCTCCGCGATCCTGTCCTGCGCCGCTTCCAACGCGGCAGACGGCGGAAACACCGGCACATATCGCTCTAAAAATCGGGCGGTTTCCAGTGGCACATTCTCGAATTCATACGTAATGGCGTCAAGTCCGCCGGCGAAACGCTGCAACTCCTCCCAATCGTCATAAGCACCAACCCTGTGTTCCGCAACGATACCGGCGCACGCCTCCAGCGATGGCTCGTAGATGCGAAACCGAATCGCCAGCGGATAGCCGGACAGTGCCAGCATCCGCCCCAATTGCCCGCCGCCTAAAATTCCAATCGTCGCCGTTGTCATTGTGCGATCCTGCTCGATTCTGTCTTCATCACCCGACGCTCCATTTGTTTTCAGTAGACCTCTTGGACTAATGTTCTCCTCATCGGGTACAAGAGCATACCCACCTGAAAAACACTTCCATCGTTTGAGAGTAGTTTGCTCTTGACCGGGTACAAGAACGTACCCGTCTGAAAAACAGGCGTCCTACGGACGCAAATCCCCTCTTCGAGAGTATCGTCTTCCCATCACATAAGCTGCGATTACAACCTCTCAGTGGGGACGCAAATCTTTCAAATGGTTCGTCCGTAGGACGTCTGTTTTTTAGGCGGGTACGTTCTTGTACCCGCAGTGGGTTCTTATGCCTAACGACCCACTCATTTTCATTGTGCTTTGCTGCTCTGTTCTGTTTCCGGTTCGGCAATCCCTTCCTTGCTTGGGTCGGGCGCGTCCAGAACCCTTTGCGTCTGCATCGCACGGAAATTATCCACAGCCCTTACAATCTCCTGACGTTTGTTGCCAACAATAGACGCCGCAAGCAGTGCCGCATTGATCGCCCCCGCTTTGCCGATGGCTAAGGTTCCAACGGGAATTCCTGCGGGCATCTGCACAATAGAAAGCAGCGAGTCCATGCCGTTGAGTGCCTTCGACTGCACCGGCACACCCAAGACCGGAACCGATGTTTTTGCCGCGAGCATTCCGGGCAGGTGCGCCGCGCCTCCCGCGCCCGCAATGATCACTTCGATGTCGCGATCCCGCGCCGTCGCCGCATACTCGAACAATAAGTCCGGTGTGCGGTGCGCGGAAACGATTTTGGTTTCGCACGACACGCCTAATTGTTTGAGTGTTTCGACGGTGTGCTGCATGGTTTCCCAATCCGACTGCGAACCCATGACGACGCCAACCATCGGCGGAATCTGCGGGTGGCGACCCTCGATCAACTCCCACAACTCAAGCAGGTCGCGCACTACGAACGTCGGTTTCGCCTCGGCAGAAGGTGTCGCCCCGAAGCCGTCTTTGCCTTTGCGCCGATTGACCCAAACCGTAGCGACCCCCATCTCATTGCATGGCGCAATATCGTGATACAGGCTTTGAGCAACGTGCAGAACCCTGTTGGCAGGAACCTGTAGATGGAAAAAAGCGTTCTGGAAAATTCGCTTTTCCGGCTTGTAACAGCGGGCTTTCTGCGCGGTCATGACAGAATGAAACGGAATTTGCAGAGCCGCATTTGTTTTCAGATAAAGGCGATCATCAACATTGGAGATCAGACCGAGTTTATACCGTTCACGTAGTTTGCCGCCAATTTCCCGCACTTCGGGAAAGGGCTTCCAGTCACTCATCGAATTGACAAGCAAACCGCGATTTTTGGGTCCGACGCGCAGCTTATACTGAGTGTTGAGCCGTTCCATGACTGTCTTGAGAATCATGCGATAGGTGCGATACCGTCCCTGTTCCGCTTCGGCTTCATACTTGGCAAACGCTTCCAGAATCTCTTTGTCGTCCATAGTTCGCCCCGTGCGAGCAAATACGGGACGGAGCGCGTCGAGAATTCCATTCTCCCAATCAATGAGAGTTCCATAGCAATCGAACGTAATCGCCTCGAATTGGCTAAAATCGAGCGGCAGTTCCAGTAGGGGCAAGTTCGGCATTCCTTTGTCTCAGTTTCAGGAGAAGGCTCTCCTGCCTCTCTCAATAATTTGCAGTGTAGGTCATTAGGTTAGTAGGTCGTTGGGTCATTAGACTTGTTGCCTCAGTGTTCGGGTAGAGATCACGTACCCGGCTGAAAAACAGGCGTCCTGCGGACGCAAATCCTCTCTTGAGAGTGATCACGTTGCAGGGGATTTTCGTCCGTAGGACGACTGTACTTTAGGCGGGTACGTTCTTGTACCCGAACACTGAGGCAACAAGTCTAATGACCCAATCACCTAACGACCCGATTACGAGCGACCATAAACCGGAATTGCGGCTCCACTGATGTCGCGTGCCGCCTCCGATGCCAGAAACGCGATCACATCAGCGAGCGATTCCGGCTTGACCCATTTCTCGAAATCGGCGTCCGGCATGGATTTGCGGTTTGCGGGCGTGTCTATCGTGCTTGGCAAAACGGCGTTCACCGTGATATGGTGTTCTAAAAGTTCCGCCGCCATACTTTCGGTGAGGCGCAAGACCGCCGCTTTGCTCGCACAGTAGGCGGACAATCCGGCGTCTCCCTTCAAGGCGGCACGCGCCCCGACCATCACAATTCGCCCGCCGCTGCCCTGCGTGACCATCTGCTTGGCAACAATCGCACTCAGCAGAAAGGCGGTTTTCGCGTTGATGGTCAGCATGGCGTCCCAATCCTCGAATTTCATCTCATGGACGGCTCCGCTGTAGACGAAACCGCCCGCCACATTCACCAAAACGTCCACTTTTCCGAATTGCGCGACAACCTGCTCCATAAAAGCGGCGATTTCGGCAGATTGGGTCAGGTCAACCGCGCCAAGCAGTGATTCGCCATTGGGGATACCGTGTTCCTGCACGATTTTCTGCAAATTCTCTTCATTTCGGTCAATCAACGCCAATTTTGCGCCCGCTCCGTGCAGTCGCTGTGCCACAACGCTCCCCAATGCGCCCCCCGCGCCGCTGATAATCGCGACTTTGTCCTTCAATTCATTCATTTTCTTCGTCTCCTTGCGTTGAAATGATCACGCTGTCACACAGGTTTCTGCTACAATAACACACTTCCAATCTCAGCGAGGCACAATCCCATCCCATGATACGCGGACACAAACTTCCCCGTGAATTTCCCACTCTTATACTGTTAGCCGTTTTGTGCGCGTATATGGCGGCAAACTATCCGGTATTTCTGACCGCAAACAATTTGATGGTTGTCGGGTTCAATGCCGCATTCATCGGCATCATGGCGTGCGGGCAAGCGATGGTGATTTTAGGCGCGGGCTTGGATTTGTCGGTCGGTTCCATTCTTGCGGTGGCGTCTTGTGCGACGGGCGCGGCATTGACGGGCGGTCAGCCAATTCTCGCTGCCGCACTTTGGGGACTGCTTGCCGGAGCGGGCGCGGGCTATCTCAATGGAGCCTTGATTACATATCGCCGCTTGCCTCCCATATTGACAACGCTCGCGACTTTGCTCTTGTTCCGTTACGGCGTCAGTATTATCACCGCGTCGAAAAATTACGGTCCGTTTCCCGATGCGTTCAATCTCATCGGGGCAAAATGGACGCCCGTTATCATTTTTCTCCTTGTGGCAATCATGTTGAGTTGGGTTTCCCAAAGGGCGCGGTTCGGGCGATGGGTGATCGCGATGGGCGGCAGTGAACAGGCGGTTCGATTGTCCGGCGTCAATGTGGACCGAATCAAGCGCGGAACTTATGTGTTATCAGGGGCGTGTGCGGGACTTGCGGCGTTGATCGTCATGGCGTTCAATAACAACGCGCAGTCAACCGTCGGTTCCGGCTACGAATTAGACGTAATCGCGGCGTGCGTCATTGGAGGCGTGCGGATAACGGGCGGCGATGGGAGCGTTGCGGGGGCGGCACTCGGCGCGGTTCTGATCGCTCTCCTACGCGATATGCTGATCCTGACCAATCGCCCCATCGAGCAGTACGGGCTATTTACCGGCGGCGTGATTCTCTTCGCGGCTCTCCTCGAACAGTTCCGCCTCCAACGCCTCGCCCGTCAAACGTCTTAATTACTCACCTCTCGCAGCGGGTACTGAAAGTACCCGGCAAAAAAGTACAAGCGTCTTTACCTCAACCCCTCTCCTGATACCCGAACAAGTTCGGAGGAGAGGGGAGTCCATACACGGAAGGGTGCGTCTGAAAGACGCTTGTTTTTTCCAGACGGGGGTTTAAAACCCCGGTTGCGAGAGGTGAGTTAATTAGACCTCTTGCAAGAGTCCAGCAGAATAAATTCTTCGTGCAGGGGGCGTTCCGCCGTGCCGTGCTTCGCACTCGAATCCCAATGCAGAGGTAGAGACTTCCTGCGGGTTCGTCCGTAGGACGTCTGTTTTTGAGTCGGGTACGTTCTTGTACCCGATTCTTGCAAGAGGTCTACTGTTTTTCTCTTCTGTATTCTCTCCATACTCTGGGATTTCATTTCGCCGGACTATTTCATGGTTTCAGGATCGATGCCGTTGGCGAG
>CAZPZP010000049.1:0-12632 GCA_964591025.1 uncultured Chthonomonadaceae bacterium | reverse complement strand
GTTTCACGGTGACCGCAACGGGCAATCTCGGTAACGGCAAAAGCGTGCAACGCAACATTGAGGTTCCCGCACCGAACCGGATCGTACTCAAAGGCACTAACACCACAAAGGGTCGCTATGAAATGTTGTCGTTTCCGCTCAACTTCGGCAATACGCTTCCGTCGACGATTTTGGGTTTAAATGCCACTGAGCCCGATTTCGACCTTCTGCGTTATAACACAGCTGCGGGACGCCATGAATCGGTGAATACGATTATTCCCGGTCAGGCATACTGGTTCAAGCTGAGAGATATCCATCCAAACGATCTTGTTCGCACTTTGGCTCCTTCTACGGGAACGCCGCTAGAGGGTCAGATTCAGCCGAACGCTTCTACCTATCGGATCAACTATCCGCGAGGCTGGAACCAGATCGCTAATCCCTATGTTTATGGCATTCGCCTTTCGGAAATTCAGGTTTTCGATACAGAAACCCTGCAAATTCTGAATTTAGATGAGGCTGCGAACTCTATCAACCGCTGGATTTTGCCCGCAGTCTATCGCTATAACACGACTGACCCGGATCCGGCGAACTGGTCTTACGAGCTGCTCGACAATCTGGGCTTTGCGATGCAGCCTTTCGAGGGTTACTGGTTATTGGTTCAGAAAAACGGACTCCAGTTCATCTATCCGGGAACCGACACGCCCAATGTGTCGGTGACGCGCTCGGCAGGTGGAGCCGGGATTGGGGCAACGCTTGGGCGGAACGCCTCGAACAACTGGCGTCTGCGTCTCTCGGCAAAGTCGAAGAGCGGAAGCGACTCGGCAAACTATATCGGTGTGGCTCCGAAAGCGACGGACGGCGACGACATTTACAAGTACAGCAAGCCGCCGCTGATGGACAACCAACTCACACTGGATATTATTCGCAAAACCGGCGAAACAACACGACTCGCGCAAGATTTGCGTGCGCCGGGCGGCAGCATCAAAACGTGGGACTTGATTGTTCGCTCGCCGAAAGTCAACGAAGAGGTTACGATCACTTGGCCTGAAATCGCCGCCAGTGTACCGCGTGATTATCAGTTGACTCTGGTGGACACGGAGAACAATGTGCGCCGTGTGATGCGGAATACATCCTCGTATAAGCTGAATACGGGAGCCAGTGCAACCCGTGCCTTCCAGATTATCGCGGAACCGTTGCGGCGTGCCGGTCGTGTGCAGATCACCAATTTCGATGTTCTGCCGGGACGCACTCGTGGCAGCAGCGAAACCAGTGTCGCAATCAACTACGGCTTCTCGCAAAATGCCGAAGCACGGATCAATATCCGCAATGGACGCGGGCAAACGATTCGAACCCTGACCCCAACGACGCGCTCTGCCGAAGGTGGAGTCAACAATGGCGGGAACGCGGTTTGGGATTTGCGCGATCAGCAGGGAACCGTTCTTCCGAGCGGTCTCTATCAGATGGAGTTGGTAGCGGTGGGACAAGACGGAAATGTTTCGCGACAAGTCCGCCCCTACCTTCTCTCGCGCTAAGAGGATGCAGGGAACCGCCGCACGAATCGGGGTGGTTCCCCCGTCTTAATGATATCACGGCAAATTGCTGCACCCCAGAGCGGGTACTGAAAGTACCCGTTTCGGTGTCGTTCCGACGAGCATCCTGCGGACGCGACACTCCACGGGTTTAGCAATTCACCATGAGGTCAATAATGATGAACGCTGTCAGGCGCGAGTTCCTTTTCGGGGTTTCGCGCCTTCACCTTATTTAGAAATTCACCGGACGGGCATCTTCTCCCGTCCTCTCTTTGTGGAGATTGCTGCAATGTCACGATTTTTCCCCCCATTATTGCGCTCAACGCTGTTGTGTGCGCTTTCCTTGAGTTTGGTCGGCGGCTTGATGTCCTCGTCATCAGCACGCCAAGACAAAAAAGAGACCAAAAAGTCGGCGAAAAAAGCCGAAGAGAAAAAGCCTCCTGTCGCGAAACAAGTGCCGTCTGAACCACTGAGAATCGTTTTGATTTTCCCCATTGATACGGACGCGGAAGGTGTCGCGCCGACTCTCTCAGATGCCGTTGTTGAAGTGCAGCAGAAAAAATTAGAAGCCAGCGAAAAGTATTCCACTGTCAAATACCGCCGCACCCTGCCCGCAATTCGACGCGGATTTGCTGATGGTTCGCTCGGTTCGCCCGATGTGGATAAACCTTATGATGCCAGCGATGCGAAAGTGAAGCGTCTGGCGAGTTTGACGAACTACCCGATTACTTTGGTCACAACGCTCAACGATTATCAGTACGACGCGGCAAAAAATCAGGTCAGCCTTGTGATGACAATGAAAATGGTGGACTTCTCGAAAGACCCGCCTGTTGTCAAAAGTGCCGGTGACAGTTACATTAGTCCCGAAGGCGCGAAGGGCAAAAAGGAATCGGCAGTCGCGATGGAAGCGGCACGCGCCGCCACCGAAAAAATGATGACCGACTTGCTGTCTCCCGCCAAACCTGCGGAAGCCAAATCGGAAGGCAAATAACAGCGGATGCGAACCCTCCCCATGCTTCCCCCAAAGGAACACCGATCTATGCATTGCGCTCGATACTCGAAGCCGCTCCATTTTTGGCTTGCTGTGATGGCGTTGCTTTGCCTCGCGTTCGGGGCGAATGCCCAAGTCATTTCCCTCCGAACCAATGGACGCACAGCACTTCTGGCAAACGGAAAAGACGGGATCGATCTGATCGCCGAAGTCCGTGATCCGAGTGGTCGCCCTGTCGGCAATAATGTGGTTGTTCAGTTCCAGACGAGCATGGGGACGCTGACTGCGCTTCAAGTTCCGGCATTCGGGGGCGTGGCACGAACGCGCCTGACAAGTACGGTTATTGGAACGGCGCGTATTTCGGCATTTGCGCCCGGTTACGGTGTCAGCCAACCCATCGAGATCATCTTTACGGATGAGGCAGAAGCGATTTTCGGCGGCAACAGTTATATTAACATTGTCGGCAACAGTTATTTGGCGTACAGTACAACTGATCGCGTGATTGATGCACAGGGCAAAAATGGCGGAGCAAAAATCACGTATCGCAATATCGAAGTGACGGCGAACCGGATTCAACTGCGCTGTGAAGACAACTTGTTGCGGGCGGCGGGCGGGGTTCGTCTCAAACGCGGCAAGGTGGAACTCAAAGCAGAACGGCTCTACTACAGTCTGCAATCGGGGCAGGGATATATTCTTGCAGAACGTGACGGGCATCAGCAGATTTACTATTTGAGCGGCGAAAACCTCATCGAGCAGCCGTCCGCGCCGATCCCGAACTCCTATCTGCTGTTTCCTGAATTGCAGGTCAAGTTGATGGTCGTGGCTCGCGGCATCACCTATTTTCCGGGTGACCGCTTGCAGTTCCGGCGTCCGCGCTTCTTCCAAGATCAGACGCAGATTTTGTCGCTCCCATTCTATGAACTGCCGCTGAATTCGACGGAATTGTTTTCGGATCAGTTTATCAGTGTGGGAACAAACGGCTTGGGCTTGGAACTGCCGATTTACTATGGATTGTCGCCGCGCAAAACGGGAATCGTCTATTTGCGGCATCAGCAACAGTTGGGACGCGGCTATTTCGCCAATAATCCGGGCTGGTCGGTAGACGTTGTGCAGGGCTATTCTCAGCAAGGCGGCGATTCACGCTATGAAGGCGCATTTGGATTAATCGGCATGACGCGGGGCGACTGGGGTTTGCGCTGGACACACAATCATGAATTCAACCAGTCGTCTCAGGCGACGATGTACCTTGATTTTCCACAGCATAACAGCGTTTATTCGAGCCTGACCTATAATCAGCAGTCGAAGAAATTCCGGTGGGGCAGCAACCTTTCGGCGGGGCAGACATTTCTTGCGCCGGTTGACAGCAGCATTCGGAGCGATTTCTACGGCGAATCACAGCCGCGCCATCTCCTCAACTCGAAAAATTTCCTCTACACGCTCGGCGCGAACGTCAGTACGGTGAACACACGCAGTTCCAACGTGGATTTCGGCAACTACAATGAGACGACGCGCTCGGTGACGATGCGGGCATTTTCGCGCCCAATGCGTCTCGATACGCGCACCAGTTTGACGAGTTCGTTCAGTATGGGCAATCAGTGGACATCGCTGGGGCGAAACGGCTTCAATGGACTCGCGTCTATGGCGATGGATCACACAATTCCGGGGGGCGGCAATATCGGCGCGACTTACGATTTGGTGGTGCAGCCCGCAGGGCAGTTTATCTCTTCGGGCAACCATCGCGTCGGCTTGACCTATAATATCGTGCTGAATAAGAAGATGCAAGCCTCGTTCTTCGGCAGTGCGTTTTTAGACGCGCCGGACGCCAGTTTTCTCGCCGATGTCTCTTACCGCATTGATAACGATTGGCGGGTTTTGTCGGCGGTCACCTTGCAGCGTTTCTCCTCACAGAAATTTCAGGATATTCAGTTGACCATTGGGCGGCGAATTGGAGCGCGTGAACTACAGTTGACCTATTCAACTTTCAATAAGCGCGTTTCGCTTGATCTGACCGCAACCCGATTCTGATCCACGAAACACACGAAAGAACACGAAAAAATACTAATGCTACAAAGGCATAGAGATTCTACAATGGATTCTCTGTGCTTTTGTTTTCGTGTCCTTTCGTGTGTTTCGTGGATCAAAGGAAAATCATGCAGGGAGACGGGCATATCGCGCCGAAATATCCTGTACGCTGTTGCAGAGAAAGATGCGGGTTCTCCGTATACAACATGGGACGCCGATTTCCCTTTTCGGCGCAGCTCGATGCAATTCGCAGACAAGGAGTCACAATCACAATGTCCGATGAACTCGAACTCAGCAAGATAGACCGCCGCCGCTTTTTTACGATGGGTGCAACCGCCGGAGCCGGAATTCTTGCCGCTTCCGCTTTGGGCGAACCCGCACTTGCAGGACCGGCGAATGGCAGCTTGCCTACCAAAATCGAAGCCAAGCCACTTCCGCCGAAAGTCTTCAATACGGCAGATGCCGGGATCAGCCGCCGCACTCATGAGGAGCATTACGAACTCTACAAGGGTTATGTGACGAAGGTCAACGAGATACGCGGCAAACTGTCAGATATGGGCGTTCCTGATCCTGCCAAAGCCAATCAAACCTACAGCGATATTCGCGAACTCAAGGTTGAATACACGTTCGCGCTCGGCGGCGTCAAGAATCACGAGTTGTATTTCGGGCATATCGGCGGCAAAGGCGGCGAACCGACGGGTGCGATTGCTGACGCGATCAAAGGGGCATTCGGCTCTTTTGCGAACTGGAAAGCCGATCTGAAAGCGACGGGAATTGCGGCTCGCGGCTGGGTTTGGCTGGCACACGATTATACCGACAACAGCCTGTTCAACTATATCGGCGACGCGCAAAACTCGTTTCCAGTGTGGAATGCGACGCCGCTTCTCGGTCTTGATGTCTATGAACACGCTTATTTCATTGACTTCGGGCGCAAACGTCCTGACTATATCGAAGCGTTCTTCAAGGTCATTGACTGGGACGTTGTAAATATGAATTTGGCAAAAGCAGTGGCAATCGCCAACGCCGCGAAGTAATCAAAAACCACGGAGGACACGGAGGACACGGAGAAAAACAGGAGAACCACAGGGAACACAGGGAGAAATTCAAGAATTTGCTTTGAGATTTTTGTATTGTTTTCGTGTTTTATTCGTGTGATTTCGTGGATCGATCTTTGTGTTTTTCTCCGTGGTTCATTTCGTTGTGAGGATGATGATGGCAAAGGTCGCGGTACAGTTTGGCGCAGGTGGGATTGGGCGCGGGTTCACAGCGCAGTTGTTTCATGAAAGCAGCTATAAAGTTGTCTTCGTGGATGTGAACCTGCCGGTAGTCGCGGCGTTGAATGCGCGGCGCGGTTATGCGATTTCGATAGTGGGCGATAATCCCGAAACGATTCCGATCACCGATGTTCGGGCGATTTTGGGGACGGATATCGAGGCGGTTGCGGAGGCGGTTGCAAGTGCCGATATTGTCTGTACGGCAGTAGGAGCGAACGCTCTGCCCTATATTGCTCCTGCGATGGCGGAAGGATTGCGACGGCGCACGGAACCGCTGAATATCATTTTGTGTGAGAACTTGCACGATGCCGCCGATGTCATGCGGAAGGCAGTTGAGGGGCATTTGCCGGAAGAGGAACGCGATTCGGTTTTGAGTCGGACGGGATTTGTTCAGGCGGTGGTGGCGCGGATGGTTCCAGTTCCGACAGAAGCGGACAAAGCGGTGGACGTTTTGGCGGTGCGTGTCGAGGCATATAAGCGTTTGCCGATTGATGCGAAGGCGATAGTGGGCGCGTGGTCGCCGATAGAAAATGTCGAACCTGTAGAGAATTTCGAGGCGTGGGTTGAACGCAAATTGTATGTTCATAACTGTCTGCACGCGGTTCTGGGTTACGCGGGTGTTCGGGCGGGATATGAGTATGGCTGGCAAGCATTAGAGGATACAGGAATTTTTGCTCTGCTCTGTAACATCAGCGCGGAAATCGAAGTGGCTTTGACTGCAAAGCACCAGCTCGATATAAGGGAACTTCGAGATCATACAGACGATTTGATGTGCCGATTCAAGAACAAAGAATTAGGCGATACGTGCCGCCGACTCGCCCGTGATCCCATTCGAAAGCTTGCACTCGATGATAGGCTGATTGGAACAATGCGACTCTGTCAGGAGTACAGCGAAGTCCCGTTTGAGTTAATCGCGGTTATTTCTCATGCTATCAATTACACCGATCCTGATGATCCGTCTGCGGAGAAGTTGCGAATGATGCGTGAAGAACATGGAATTGATCATGTTTTGCGAGAAGTCTGTCATATCGATCCGGCAGAACCGCTTGGTGTGCAAATCAAGCAGTGTATGGAGAGTGAGCCACAATGAGCATCGAATTTCGAACGATAAAAGAGAGTGAGCGCGAGGAGTGTTTGGCGTTGTGGTATGCCGTGTTTTCCGGTGTGTGGGAGGGATTTTTCGAGCGGTATTTTTATGGCGATGTGGAGTGGCTGCCTTATTATACGCAGGTCGCGGTTCTGGATGGGAAACTCGTCAGTGCGGTGTGTACGGTCAAGCGCACTGTGGCGTGCGGGGATTTTCGGTTGACAATGGGCGGAATCGCGAATGTGGCAACACTGCCGGAATTTCGCGGCAATGGCTACAATCGGGAGTTGCTCAAGCGGGCGATTGCGGTAATGGAAGCCGACGCGATGGATTTTTCAATGCTCGGCACAGGAATCAACGCTTATTACGCCAAACTCGGTTTTGCGACGTTGCCGCGTCCGGTTTGGGAAGGAACGCTGAGGGAACAGGGAACAGGGGACAGGGAACAGTGGGATTCGGTTTCGATTCGAGCGGCAATGGGCGACGATTTAGCGGCGATCCGTGAGATTTACGATGTTTATAACGCCAAAACGCCTGTCGCGGTACAGCGATATGAAGCGTATTGGCGCGATTGGGTGAAGGTCACGCCAGAGAAACTTCTGCCAAATCTGCTGGTTGCGACTGATCCACTGGACGATGTTGTAGGGTATATTTCGCTTGAGAAGTACAAAGGTGATGGCGGCGTGGCAGGTTTGAGCAACGTAGAATTTGGACTGCGCGGCAAACTCTCCGAATCGGCAAAAAAAGCGACCACGCGAGCATTGTTTGTCGGGGCGATTGAGAACTGCCCGGATGCGGCACGTTTGAGATGGAGCAGCCATACCGACCCGATTGTTTTAGACGTGTTGCGCGAAGTGCTGACAGACGCAAAATCGCACGACAATACCAGTGAGATGGTACGGCTTCTGCACCGCACAAATCTGATGCAGAGTTTCACGCTCGCTTGGAACGAATCGTGGACTGCCGCAGGACGCCCAAGCGGAATGCTCGCTTTCGAGACGCCCTATGGAACCACGACAATCAATGCGACGGGGAGTTTTTTGCGTGTCTCTGCGGAAGATAACGCACCGAACGCACTGCCGCAAGAGACATTTTTCGGGTTGCTGTTCGGGCTTGTCGCGCCACAAACCGTGACGGGCAAACCCGAAACGCTCGAACTCCTCAACGCCCTCTTCCCGCCGCGAAGTTTTGCCTACTGGAATCGCGACGGGTTTTAATGCATCGGGTACTTCAGTACCCGGAATACAGCAAACTGTTCCCTATCACAGGGCGGTTTCCGGCTCTAATTTGGGCAGTTGGTCTGCCGCCCGCTGGAAGAGTTCTGCCGCTTTTTCTTTATCCAATCGCGTGAAGGCGTGCGCCTCAACATCGTAAACTAAGACTGCAGGGGCTTCGATATCGAAGTACCAACCCCAGAGATGCAGGCGACCTTCTTCTTCGCGCTGACGCACTTCCGGGAATGAGCGCAAATGCTCCAATTGCTGTAAGACGTTGATCTGAGCGAGACGGTTGTGCGGCGCAATCGGACTGTTGTGCATCTGCTCTGTAAACCGTTGAACCGACGGTTGCGCGATAGTCAGCCAATTTGCCAATCCGACGGCTCCCTCGACAGATTGATGTTCTTGGACTGCTTTCATCGCTCCGCACTCCGAATGCCCGCACAAAACGATATGCTCGACGCCCAAAACGCCCAAGGAATAGTCCAGCGCGGCAGCGACAGAGGTATCGCCGCCCCCTTTGGTCACCATCTCATAGGAAGGAACCAAATTCCCGATATTCCGCAAAATAAAGAGATCGCCGGGACTTGGAGAGAGATAATAATCAGGGTTTACGCGGGAATCGCAACACCCGATAAACAGCATATTGGGCGTCTGCCCTTCGGTGGCAAGGCGCGAAAAGAGGGGTTTTGCCTCTTCGCTGATTTCTTTGTTGAAGGTGACGACGTTTTCGACCATCTCCTCCATTTTTTTGCCATCGGGCTTCTGTTTGCGAAGAGACGGGCGCAGACGCGACAAGAGCGAAGTGCGGCGCGGCTTGACCGAGAGCGGGTCTCCTTTGGCGGCATTCTCATACCAGTGTTCATGCAGTTCGTCAATGTCTACACTTCCGCCCAGTTTTTCGTGGGTTTTGCGCCAGTTATGCAGTGCCTCGAACGCGGCGTGGTCCATGAATTCGACCATGAGATCGATGTCAACCGGTGCGCCTTGAGGAATGGTTGCGAGCTTCGAAGTCAGTTTCGGAACCACAAAAAAGGTCATGGCTCCATCGAGGCGGACGTGCCAGCGTTTGCCTTCATTCTTGACGCTGATATGCGATTGCGAGAGGCGGCGCAGGAGCATCAGGAACGACAACGCAACGCCGATAGCCACGCCTTCGAGCAGACTGACAAAGACGACGCCAAGCAGAGTGACAAAATAGACCGTGCTTTCACCGTGCGTTTTCAGGTCACGAATGTGATTGAAGTTAACGAGTCGTATCCCAATGAAAACCAGCAAACCGGCAAGGGCTGAAAGCGGAACTTTGGTGATCAATGAACTGAAAAAGACCACGAACACAATCACCCAAACGCCGTGCAGTATCGTAGACAGCCGCGTTTTTGCTCCGGCAGAGACATTGGCAGAACTGCGAACAATGACACCCGTGACAGGCAAACCGCCGAGCATTCCCGAAGTGATATTGGTCAAGCCCTGCCCAATTACTTCTTTATCGAGATCGGCGCGAGGTCCTGAGTGCATTTGATCGGTGGCAACGGCACAGAGGAGCGTTTCGACACTCGCCACAATGGCAACCGTCACAGCCGCAATGAGGAAGGCGTTGACCATATCCATTCCGGGAAGTTTGGGATAAGCATAGGCGAAGAGATTTGCGGGCAGGATCACTTTGTCCACATCGAGCCAAAGCACATTGGCAACAACCGTACTGGTCACGATGGCGACGAGTGCGCCCGGAATTTTGCGGATCGTTTTGGGAACGTACTGCCAGCCGATGAGAATGGCAATAGTCAGCAAGCCAAGAAAAGTCGAGTGACCATGCAGTGTAGCAATTTCACGCGGCAAATCCATGAGATTCGCCCAAGCGTTGGCGTTGGGAAGTTCGCCAAGCAGAACGTGTAATTGAGCGAGCGCGATGACAACACCGATCCCGGCGAGCATTCCATGCACGACGGCAGGGGAAATCGCCAAACTTGCTCGCGAGATTTTCAACGCGCCGAAAATAATCTGAATGCCGCCCGCCACAACAGTGATCGCGCAGGTGGTCGCCCAACCGAATTGTTGGATCAGACCATAGAGAATAACGGTCAAACCGGCAGCAGGACCCGAAACTTGGAGTGGCGCACCGCCGAACAGCCCCGCGACGATGCCGCCTACCGCACACGCGATCAGACCGGGCAGAACAGATGGCGCACCAGACGCGACAGCGATACCCAAACCGAGTGGAACAGCGACAAGAAACACGACGAGAGAAGCAAGAAGATCACTGCCGAAAGTGCCGCGGACTGGCGCGGGCGTCTCCGGCGTGATTTCTGCTGTCTGAGAGGACATAAAGTAAACCTCCAAAACAACGAACCAAATAGAACAGAAGAGTATGTTCGCGGAATGACATTTCCGCCTTGTACTCTCTTATTACCGGCTTTTGTTCCCTGTCGGTTCCCGTTGAATCAAGAATCGAGGGCGTTTTTTGCGGCGCGGCGGACGGCAGAGGACGAATCGGAACCGGAAAGAGTTTGCAGCTGAGAGAGGACTGCCGGTTCGCGAGTGTCGGCAAGGGCTTCGATGGCGGCAAGGCGCACTGCTTCGCGAGCATTGGACAGCAAGCCGACGAGCGCGGCATGAGCGGCATCGGAGCGGATCACTTGAAAGGCGAACACAACGGCTCGAAGCGGATTAGCAGAGAGATGGGGCAGGACATCGAGGAGCAGCGAGAGTGCTTCGGGATTTTGAGAACGGGCAAGGCAAAGGGCGGTATGGGCGGCAAGAAATTGATCGGAATGCGAAAGGTAGGGCGCGAGCGTTTCGACGATTCGGTCATCTTCTAATTCGACTAACGCGGTCATACACTCTTGCAGTACGTCGGCGTGTTCATTTTGAGGATAGACGAGGCGCAGAGTGAGAGGGATCAGGGCGTTGCTGTCGCCGAGAATCACCATTGCTTGCACGGCTGCCTTGCGCGGTTCTACTTTGAGATGCGCCTGTGTATCACCGATAAAGGCGTGTCCGCTCAAATCGAATAACAGCAGGGCTATATCGCGGAGGGCATCGGGGGCATGGAGTTGCGCGAGAGCGAGCGCACAGTTCGCCCGCAAATGGGCACCTGTATCGAATGGCACGCCGCCGACGGGTTCGATTTGCCGTGTCCGAATGCCAGTCCGCAACGCTTCGATAGCCCCATGATACTCCATTTTGCCGAGGGCGAACGCCAAATGCCCGCGAATATGACAGCCGGGATCGCGGGACAATCCACTCTCCGAGAGAAACAGAAATTTTCCCACCAACACCGGAGCGACGCGCCAATCCGATATATCGCGCAGCCGTTCCGCCGCCATTGCCGCGACGAATTTCGAGGCGTCATCGAGCGTTTCGAGGAGGAGCGGCACACGTTCCGCGTCGGGCAGATTTGCCAACTGCCCGACGGCACGGATGCGCTCTTCTGTCTTGCGCGACTTGAGCAATTTACGGAGTGTGGATTCGTTCACCATTTTTTGTTGCAAATTTCACTTTACAAGTGACCATAGTTGGGCTATGCTGTTTATGTTACCAGATTCGCCGCAAATTTTATTCAGAGAATGGCGAAGAGGAGAAAAGGAGACAGTGTGATGTTGATTCCCAAAGAATGGCTGCCCAAAGTCGAGATGCTGCGCGTGATTTGTCATTGGTCGGCAGGAGCCTACCAGCCGAATTCCGTAGACAAAGAGCATTATCATATTTTGATTGATGATGACGGGAACTTGACACGCGGGAATTTTTCGATTGCCAGTAATGTTGTCGTCCGCAATAAACTGGTCATACGCAATGGGCAAAAGGTCAAAATCCCGAATTATGCCGCCCACACCGGCGGCGCGAACACAAAGTCTATTGGTGTCGCAGTCTGCTGTATGCATCAGGCGATGGAAGCCGGGGATATGGGCAAATGCCCGCTGACTGAAAAGCAGTGGGATACTCTGTGCCAAGTGGTTGCGGAGTTATGCGCCGCCTACAACATTCCGGTTTTGCCGAGTACCGTTTTGGGGCATGGAGAGGTTCATGCGACACTGGGAACATCCGGCAACAGTACCAAGTGGGATACGATGGTCTTGCCGTTCCGCCGCGACTTGAGCAAAAAGCAGGTTGGCGAACTCTTGCGTAAGACTGTCGAAAAGCATCTTGGTTCGCCCGCTCTTCCCAAAGAGAGTCTGCCACCCGCCACGGTGATTATACGGGACAAAAAATTTACCGATGCCTTTATTGATGACGGCTCGGTTTTTGTTAAAGCCCGCCCCGTTGCCGAAGCGTTTGGTTTCGATATTGAGCCGGGCGCGGGCGAGACCGTGATCGTGACCAAAGACGGAAACTCACAGACGATTCCGGCGTTGCAGCGTGGCAATAGCCGTTACGTGGCAGTTCGTAAAATCGCGGAAGCGTTCGGTCTCGCCATCTCATGGGACGAAGAGACGCGAACGGCAACCATCAAATAAACCTTGTTGCATTCGTTAGTAAGTGCAGGAACTCACCTCACCCCCGCCCCCTCTCCTTGCCATTCGTTCCTCATTAGGA
>CAZPZP010000048.1:0-12717 GCA_964591025.1 uncultured Chthonomonadaceae bacterium | reverse complement strand
GTAGAGGGTAATGCTCTCAACAGGGGATTTCGTCCGCAGGACGTCTGTTTTTCAGATGGGTACGTTCTTGTACCCGCTCGGCAACCTTTGTCGCGAAGCGTCGGAGGTTGACAGTTCCGATCCGCACACGGCATAATACGCCCTTGATCTGTCCTATGCCTAAAACTTATCCGCACCGTATCCGCAAAGATCGGCGCACCAAAAATCTGACGAAACGGCTTCAACCCGGCGACATCGCGGTGATCCATCATCCCGATTTGGATTCGACGGCGGCGCGTGCCTTGATCGATTGTCGGGTCGCGGCGGTTGTCAACGCCTCCGAAAGTATCACGGGTCGCTATCCCAATCGCGGACCGGAAATGCTCCTCGCAGCGGGCATCCCTTTGTTGGACGCCATCGGCGAAGAATCCTTCAATGCGCTGTCGGACAATCTCACAGGCATTCTCGATGACGATACGTTTTGTGTCTCGCAGGGTCACTGTCCTACGGGAGTACGCCTGACCTCCGAGATCGTTGCCGCGAAGATGCAAGCCGCGCACGCCAATCTTAGCACAGAACTGGACAAATTCGCCCGCAATACGTTAGACTACCTAAACAACGAAAAGTCACTGCTCTTTGATTCGATAGATGTTCCGTCTCTCAAAACCAAATTTGCGGATCGCCATGTGCTGATTGTTGTGCGCGGCGAGGGCTACAAAGACGATTTGGCACTGTTGCAGGAATATCTGCGCGATGTCCGCCCTGTCCTGCTCGCGGTAGACGGCGGCGCGGATGCACTGCTCGAATGGCGGCTCAAGCCCGATGTGATCTTGGGCGACATGGACAGCGTCAGTGATGCGGCACTAAAAAGCGGCGCGGAACTGATCGTTCACGGTTACGCAAAAGGCGATGAACGCGGCGCACCCGGTCTCGAACGCCTCGAAAAGTTGGGTCTGCCCGCAACCGTGTTCCATTCGCCCGGAACCAGCGAAGATATTGCCATGCTTCTCGCCGATGAATTGGGCGCAAAGGTGATCGTCGCTGTCGGCACGCATTTTTCGCTCGAAGATTTTCTGGACAAGGGGCGTGGCGGTATGGCAAGTACTTTTCTGACGCGCCTCCGTATCGGCTCCAAACTGGTGGACGCTAAGGGAATCGCTCGTCTCTGGTCACAACAGCGTTTTCATCTGCGCGAATTGGGGCTGCTCGTTTTGGCGGCGGCGTCTCCCATCTTGGCAGTATTACTCTTGTCACCGGCGGGGCGCAACTGGCTCCGTATGATCGCCGTTACGCTTGGATTGCACTTTCAATAAAAATAGAAACGCCCCTCTTCCAGACTTGGGAGAGGGGTTGGGGTGAGGGAATTATGTTCGCAGGAATTGTTTTGTTACTCTTTGCACTTTTACTTTGCAGCATTGGGGCGATACTGCCGAAACTCAACGCCCAACTTGCCGCAACCTTAGACGCCATTCCCAAAGGGATGCAGGCGTTTGCAGCCTCACTGTCTCCTCAAGCGGCGTTCGCCATGAAAATTCAGAAAGTCCTGCCGAAGATCGCCCTCGCGTGCTTCGGGGCGGGCGGCGTGTCGTTGATTTTGGCGATTATGGCGTTCACAGTGCGCCCTACGCCGCTCTTGCTCACGATTTTGGCGTGGTTCGCCCTGATCGGTTCGGTAGTAGGCGGCGGGGGACTCTATCTCGCTCTGAAAAAGTTCGGCGGTATGGCAAGCCAAATGGCGGGCGGATTGCGGAGATAATTTGTGGGTCCCGGATTCAAATATCACGTTGTCACTGTCGCGGCGATTTTCTTCGCGCTCACCGTCGGGCTTGTTGTCGGCAGTCTCTATGTCTCGCCCCAACTCGCAGACCGCCAAACCCGCGCCATTCGTGACCTTCGCACCACGCTCATTACCGACATCGCTCAACAACGCCAGCAGATCGCCCGCTATCAGGATTTTGTGACCCAAGCCCGCCCGATACTGCTCAAAAAGAAACTGGAAAACCGCAACGTCGCGATCATTCAACTCGGCGATTATCCCGAAACCGTGACCGCCGTTCGAGAAGCATTGACCGAAGCCGGCGCGAAAATTCTCTCGCAAACCGAACTGGAACGCACGCTTAATATCTTTGACGATCAACTCCTTCCTCTGCTCCAAAAACTCCATGCCGAAGACCCGCGTATTCCCGAAACCCGCGCCGAGTTTTTTGTCTTCCTTGCCTCGCTTTTAGACGGTTCGATTGCCCTGCCCGAAGACCTTGTGACTTTACTCATTCGCGAACGACTGATACAATCGGACACCGAAAGCCGCTATAATATCTCTGTTCCATTGTTCGTGGTGATCAGCGGCAGTCGTCTCGATACGGATCGCGCCAATCAAGTGGACATCCCTTTGATTGAGGCGTTGCTCAAAGCGAAGCGCACTGTGGTGGCGTGCGAACCGCAGGACGCCAGCGTTTCCGATTTTCTCTCGTATCGGGTCAAAGATTTAGAACTGCCGCTCGTCGAACGTGTGGAAACCGAGATGGGCAGCTGCGCCCTTGTCTTCGCGTTGCGCGGTGAGAAACTTTTTGCCAACGCAAGCGAAACCGCCAAATAACAGCCTTCTCGTCAGGGGTGAGGGAATATGATTTCCGTTCTGATACCCGCTTATAATGAAGCCGAACGCATCGGGGCAACACTCGCGGCGGTGCGCTCGTTTCTGCACGACGGCGAAATTATCGTTGTGGACGACGGATCGAGCGACAATACCGCGCAAATCGCCGATGCCAGCGGAGCGACCTGCGTATTTCGTCAGCCCAATCGGGGCAAGGGCGCGGCACTTCAAGCAGCACTCGCGCTCTCACAAGGCGATATTATCCTGCTTTTAGATGCCGATTTGGGCGACACAGCACGCGAGGCTGAACTGCTGCTTCTGCCCGTTCAGAATGGCGGCGCGGAGATGACTATCGCCACATTTCCTGTGATTCCGGGCAGGGGCGGAGGCGTCGGGTTTGTGGTCAAATTGGCGCGGTGGGGCATTCGGCAGCTCACAGGGCGCACAATGGCGGCTCCGCTTTCGGGACAGCGGGCGATACGGCGCGACAGTTTGATGGAAACCGGCGGATTCGCGGCGGGTTGGGGAGTCGAAATCGCGCTGACAGTGGAGATACTGCGAAACGGCGGGCGCGTTGTCGAGATACCAACGACCATGACGCATCGAGTAACGGGGCGCAACATCACAGGAATCTGGCATCGTTTGCGGCAATTTCTCGCGGCGGCATGGATTTTGCTGAGACTCTCTTTGCGCTCCGGCGGGCGCAATCTCAAAGGCAAGGCGGTGACGCATGGATGAAATGATTGGCGGCGATCCCGGCGCGTCTCCCTTGTCGGGCGGAAGCGGGGCGATCCTCGAACGGGCAGACCAATTTATAGACAAAGTCGGCGCGAAAATTTCCTTTGTCGGCAGAATCCTGTCCCGAACTGAACTCTCCTCGCGCAGTCTCCTGCTCATGGTGCTGGCTCTTTTCTTGCTTCTGATTTTGCCGCCCTTGATCCGCCGTCTGATGATTCGGTTCAAGTGGACGCGCTCGAACTTCCGCGATGAAGTGATTCCACAGAGTTTCGGCGTTGTGATCGTGCTGTTTACGGGAATGATGTTGGCGGCGACTGCCCGGCTCTATCCTTCCTATCTCCCTCAAGCCAAACTCTGGCTGGTCGCAGTCTTAGGTTTCGGGGTTCTCGGCTTGCTCGACGATCTCAAGGGCGATAAACAGATTAAGGGTCTGCGGGGACATTTTGCGGCGGCGGCAAAAGGCAAATTCACTACAGGGTTTCTAAAAGCCGTCGGAGGCATTTTACTCGCGCTTTTCCTTTCTTGGAAAATCCACGGCAGCGATAGTGTCCGGCTTCTCCTCGATGCCGCGCTCATTGCTCTCTCTGCCAATTTTATCAATCTGCTCGACCTCCGTCCGGGGCGGGCAGGGGCGGTCTTTCTCGTTTTGGGCGGCGCGATTCTGCTGTTCGGTATCCGAACTCAGGGGGCTTTTTCGGGAGTTTCGCCGCTGCTATTTGTTGCCTTGGCTGCCCTCGTCGTTTATGAACGCGATGCCCGCGCCACTGTCATGTTGGGCGATATCGGGAGCAATACACTCGGCGCGTGCCTCGGCTTGGCGTTGGCGCAGTCGGCTTGTCCTCTCGTTTTGCGCGGTGTCTTCGTCGTACTCCTTTTGGGAATTCATCTCATTGCCGAACGTCTCTCTCTCACAAAATTGATCGCCGAAAAGCCTCTGCTTCGCACCCTGGATGCCTTAACAGGTGTTCGCGTCCAAGCCTCCACCAAAAAAAGTTAAATTTTCAGGCACTTTATCGGTAAAGATACCGGATTTGGCACAAAAATTGCGTTAAGATAATGTTAAGAGCTGGCTTAACTCTCTGTTGAAGCCCGATTCGCTCCTCCTTATCATTTGGAGGAGGTTCTACCCAAAGTCCTCAATGAAGAGATGCTGCGGACATGGCGTATTGGTTCTCCTAAAACCCGCCATCTTATTCAAGCAGTACCCCTGTTTCAAAAAATTCACGCGAGACAGGAAAAGGAGATTCGTTTATGTTTTCATTTACTCGTTCGCTATCGCTTCGTCACCTGCTTTCCGGTGCGGCTGTGGCATTGCTGACTTCCGTAGCGATGGTTTTGCACGCCGACCTCATCACCTACACGTATACCGGTGCGACAATTGCGATCCCTGACAACGTTGCAGCAGGAGTCAATCTTGATATCACGGTTCCCACTGCGCCCGGTACCAACTTCCTACAGGAATTCCAAAGTGTCTCGCTGACAATGTCTAATGCTCCTGCCCATACTTACGTAGGCGATTTGATTGCCACTCTGACCCACGTTCCTTCCGGCACCTCAATTGATCTGTTCCGTCGTGTGGGCAAATCAAGTACTACAACTGGCTTTGGAGATCCTGCGGAATTTGGTGGAACCTTTACATTCTCGAATATCCTGACGCCAACAGGAGAAGAGAGACTTATCGATGCAGCACTTCCGGTTCTTGTTGTCCCTACTGGAACTTATCGCCCCACCACAAACACATTCAATGGGGACAATACGGATTTTACGGGCGAGACCATTACCGACCTCAATGCCACCTTTGATGGGCTGGCAGACACGAGTGGTATTTGGAGACTCAATATCTCCGACAATTCAGGGGAAGATACTGGATCAATTGTTGGTTACAGATTCACGGTGAATGCGGTTCCGGCTCCGTCGTCTGTTGCGATCATGGCGTTGGGCGGTCTCATGCCGCTGGTGGCGATTGCTCGCCGCCGCCGCGCCGCCAAATAAGAAACAGTCGTTTCTAAAAAATCAACTGCCCTGCTCTCTTCGCGAAAGCAGGGCATTTGTGTTGAGAGGAATGAATTGGAATGTGCGACAAATTCCGCGCCGCGCTTTCCCTCTCCATAGAAAACGCGGCACGGCACTTGCGGAGAAACGCCCCTGTCTGTGCGAACAAGCATTGCCTCCTGACCCGGCCCTGAGCCGAAAAGGCAATGGCAAACGATCCTCTCAAATCTGAAAGGAAAGCGTGCAGTTCATCTCTCAATATAACTATTCCTTGAAAACACCAAACGGCGACCTGTCCGCAATACGATAATTTCCGCCTCACACCTTTTTTGTAAAAATCGTAACAGTTCAGGGTTGTAGTAGTAAACTGCCAAAACTACCCTCTGATCGTCGGCACGTTCGCGCCGCGTGTTTGCGTATTCAGGTATAATGACACAATTGTTGCGCTGTCATGCTCCACAAACGCGCCTATTTTCTTCTCGGAGGATCGAATGAGTCGTTTTCATACCTGCTGCGCCCTCTCTCTCGTCGGCGGGTTTCTCTTAGCCGCCCCTACAGCACAGGCTCAAAGCGGAGCCGCCGCTATCAAAAAAGTGGCGGATTCCTATGCCGCTCTAAATACTTACGAAGGCACGTCTTCGCTCGACGCCCGAATCGTTTCCAAAGGCAAGCCGCTGCAATCCGCCGCCAATACGATCTCTCTCAAATTCAAGCAGCCGAATAAAATCAATCTCCAGGTCAGTACCAATCGCGGTAGTCTCAATATCGTCAGCGACGGCAAAGATTTGATCATTTACGACGCCCGTTCAAACGCTTATATTAAAGTTCCGGCTCCGGCAGACGGCAAGAAACTGCTTCAAGAGATCGCGGGGCGTGCGGGAGTTTCCGCGTTTATGGACCCGCTGTTCTTCCTAACCAAGTTCCCCATTCCCTCGGCTCTGAGCTCGTTTGCGGTGAAGGGCAATGAAACCTATAATGGGCATCCCGTCACAGTGATTACGGGAGTGGAAAAGTCACCGAAGGGTCAAATTCGTAATTGGAAATGGTGGGTAGACAAACAGACAAACCTGCTCCGCAAAATCGAAGGAACGACGCAGCCGCAGCCGCTCAAAGTCACGCGAACCGAAGGCAAAAAGAAAATTCCGATGACGATTCAAGTCAGCCAATTGACGCGCCATATCATAGCCGAATTGAAGCCCAATCCCAATCTAAGCGACGGTGTATTTCACTTTGCCATTCCGCCGAATGCCACTCTGAAAAAATCGGTCAATGAACTGATGAAAGGCAAATAGGGACACGCGGCTATGATTCTCAGTCTTGTCGCAGCAATGATCGCGGCTTTGGTGACGATTTGGGTCACGCCGTTGGTGCGTGAATGGGTGCAGAAGCGCGGCGTCATCGATCAACCGGAGGCGCGGCGTGTCAATGTCAACCCGATGCCGCGAGCCGGCGGCATTGCCATTTTCGCAGGGTTCGCCGTCGCCGTCGTTGTGGCACTTTTGGTGCGGCAGTGGCGTGTCACGCAAAAAATGCCCGAATCGCCCATTGTCTGGACGCCGCAGATCACGGGCATTCTGCTCGCGACAACGCTCATGGCAATCGTCGGGCTAATTGACGATTTTAAGAATCTTTCTGCCAAATGGCAAGCCCTTGCGATGATCTGTGCAGGTCTGATTCTCGTCGGCTTCGGCGTCCGTATCGAGGGAATTACCAATCCGCTCGGCTGGCTTCAAGACGGCAAAGTCAACGTCAACGAACACTGGTTTCCACTCGGCAAAGCTATCTCTGTCATTGTCACAGTGCTTTGGGTCTTTATCGTCACAAAAACGGTGGATGCAATTGATGGCGTGGACGGTTTGGCGTCCGGCGTGTGTGCCATTTCTGCCGCGACGCTCGCCTTGATGTCCTCTCAAATTCATACGCCCGAAGGTCCAACGCTTGCCCTGCTTTCTGCCGCGCTTGCCGGCGCGTGTCTGGGATTTTTGCGCCATAACTACCATCCCGCAAAAATCATCATGGGAACAATCGGCGCATGGGTTCTCGGCATTGTCTTAGCCTCGATTTCCATCATGGGGGCATTCAAGGCGGCGGCAGTGGTCTCGGTTCTGGTTCCTGTTTTGGTGCTGGGCGTGCCAATTGTCGATTTCTCGCACGTTCTCGCTCGCCGCGCTATCGAACGCGCCCCACTGACCCAAGCCGACAAACGCCACCTGCATCATCGCCTCTTGAAACGTGGATGGAACGACAAGCAGGTTGTCTGGTTCATCTATGGCATCACCGCGATCTTTTGTACCTGCGCCATGATCTTGTTCTATGCAGGACGCCCGAACTGAGGGAACAGGGAACAGGACACTTCCTTTTTGTGAAATTTTGTCTTCTTTGCTTCTTTGTTATTTTATGTTGTGGGAATTGGTTTTCGTTTTTTTGTGTGTTTCGTGGATCAGAATCAACTATGCAGAAACGAGTGACGTGTGTATTTGGAACGCGACCGGATGCCGTGAAGATGGCTCCGGTCGTTTTGGAACTGCGGAAACACCCGCAGGATTTTGCCGTGCGTGTGGTAGTGACGGGACAGCACCGGGAGCAGTTGGATCAAGTGCTGCGGGTTTTCGAAATTGTGCCGGATCATGATCTTGCCATTATGCAACACGGGCAAACCTTGTCACAGATCACAACGCGGGCATTGGAGGGTTTGGACACGGAACTGAGTGCGAACCCCGCCGAGATTTTGCTGGCGCAGGGCGATACCACCACGACATTTGTGGCGGCACTCGCGGCGTTTTATCACCGGATTCCGTTTGGACACGTCGAAGCAGGATTACGCACCTATAACCGTTACGACCCGTTCCCCGAAGAGATGAATCGACGGTTGGCGGGCGTGATCGCGCAGTGGCACTTTGCACCAACAGAGCCGTCACGTCAGAATCTACTCCGAGAAGGAACTAAGCCTGAGACAATTTGGGTGACGGGCAATACCAGCATAGATGCGCTCAAAATCGTGGCGGGGCAGAATTATCGGTTCGATGATCCGGTTTTGGCGTCGGTTGTGGAGAGTGATAAGCGTCTGATTTTGGTCACGGCGCACCGGCGCGAGAACTGGGGCGAGCCAATGACTCAGATTGCCGAAGCGGTCAAGCGGATTGCGGCGGAGCATTCCGATTGCGAGATTGTTCTGGCGATGCACCGGAATCCTGTTGTCCGCGAGACTTTGCGCCCGATTCTGGACGGTGTCGAGCGTGTCCATCTCGTCGAGCCGCCCGATTATGTGCCATTTGTGAAACTGATGCAGCGTGCCGATTTGATCTTGACAGACAGCGGGGGTGTGCAGGAAGAAGCCCCGACACTCGGCGTCCCGGTCTTGGTTCTGCGGCGCACCACAGAACGCCCCGAAGGAGTAGACGCCGGAACCGCACTGCTGGTCGGAACCGACACAGACACCATCGTCACGGAAGCCCGCCGACTGCTGACCGATGCCGAGGCTCACGCGCAAATGGCGCGTGCCGTCAATCCGTATGGCGATGGTGGCGCGGCAAAAATGATTGTGGATATACTGCGCGAGTCGTGAGGAATAAACCCATGTCCGAACCGGCACATTTTACCCATCTCGAACTAAAAAACTTCACCGTATTCCGCGACGCCAAATTTGATTTTGTGGATCAAATCAATGTATTTGTCGGCGAAAACGGTTCCGGCAAAACTCATTTGCTAAAATTGCTATACAGTGTTCATCTGGCAGAAGCACGAAATTCCACAATATTGGAATTTCTTTCCGATACCTTTCAGGTGAGTCAAGCCAAAGAGTTGATTCAGCATCATGCCAAATCCAAAACAGCAAATGCCAAAGTGCGCTATGGAAATGTGAGCCACAGGATTGAAATCACAGAAAAGTTCGGTGTTACGAGTTCCGGCGGTTCTGTGACAAATGCACTGCGTCCTGTATTTATACCCGCGTTGGATATGATTGGACATACGCGCCGCTTTTTAACAACGTATGATGAGTATCAGATTGACTTCGATTTGACGCACCGCGATATTGTAAGTTTGCTGTTGGCTCCCGAAAAGCGCAATCCCTCGAATCACTATGCCGAATTGCTCCAAATGCTGCAAGCGAAAACGGGCGGCGAAGTCGAGGAAGAGCAGGAGCGTTTCTATCTCAAAACACCTTATGGACGCCAACCGATGCCGCTGGTCGCCGAAGGTCTGCGGAAACTCGCGACACTCTCACAACTGATTAAGAACGGCTGGTTTCAGCCCGGAACTTCGCTGTTTTGGGACGAACCGGAAACCAATCTCAATCCGGCTCTCATGGATGAAATTGTCACTGCAATACTCGAACTCTCGCGCAACGGCGTTCAGGTATTTCTTGCGACACACAGTTATCTTTTGCTGAAAGAGTTGGAAATACAGCGCAAACGCGAAGACAGTATTCGCTATTTTGCGTTGGAACGGCAAGAGACCGAAACCAAGGTTCATCCAGCAAACAGTTATCTCGAACTGTCGCCCAATCTCATCGAAGACCAATATATCAGCGTGTATGACAGAATGATCGAGAAGCGTTTGGCAGAAAGCGGGCGCAAATCTCAATGAACCCCGATTGGACGGAAGGACAGTTGGAGTTCGATTTTTCTTCGGCGACAACCGTAGAACGCCCCGACAAATTCGAGAACCAACTCAAAACCGTTGACTTTGTCGTGTCTTTTCCGCAGGAATTTTGGCTTATCGAGTGCAAAGACCCGGAGGGCGCAAAAATGAATGCCGCCTCCGAAGCCCAAGGATTATTGAAAGAACTTCGGAACGACGTACTTTTCAAGCAGCATCTGTTGCCCAAACTGTACGGCACTTACGTATATCTCGCCATTGCGGACAGACTGCCGCAAGGACAAGTGCGTTATGGCGTTGTGATCGGATTGGCTGCGCTGGATACAGGGCTATGTATCGCATTGGCAGACCGTTTGCAACGAATCATCAATCAGGTAGGACCGAAGCGGCGGTATTCGCGCTTTGTTCCGCTCATCGAAATTACTACTGTCGAACGCTGGAATCGCCGTTATCCCAACAAGGCGATACAGCGTCATCCCTAATATCAAACTGAGGCTTTTGTTGAAACGTCCTTTAGGTCAAAAACGCTGGCGCGTCCTGCCCTGCGATAGAATTGCTGCCGATCAGCTCCAACTCGATACGGGGCTGCATCCCATTATTGCGACTCTGCTGGTGCAGCGCGGAATCACGACATCGGAAGCGGCGAATGAGTTTCTCGATCCCTCACTGTCGCGCCTCCACGATCCATTTCTGCTTCCCGATGCCGAAGTTGCGTGCGAACGCCTCAAACTTGCCCTCAAAAACCGCGAAAAAATTCTCGTTTATGGCGATTATGACAGCGATGGCGTCACGTCGGCTGCCCTGTGGACGCGCACGCTTCGCAGTCTCGGCGGCATTGTAGATGTGTTCGTGCCGCACCGCAAACGGGACGGCTACGATATGCGGAATGCCGGAGTTGATCAGGCAAAGGCGAAGGGCGTTTCCCTTATCGTCACGACTGACTGCGGCATTCAGCGCGTGGATGAGGTCGAATACGCCCGCGAAAATGGGATCGATGTAATCATCACCGATCACCACACGCCCAATAGTAGCGGCAATCTGCCCAAAGCCGTCGCCGTTGTCAATCCGCACCGCAAAGACTCGATCTATCCATTTCCCGATTTGGCAGGCGTCGGCGTCGCCTTCAAGATGGGTGAGGCATTGACCCGTTCACTCGGCTACAGCGTGGATTCATTTCGGCGCAGTTATCTCGATTTGGCGACAATCGGCACGGTGACCGATATTATGCCGCTGGTGGGCGAAAACCGAATCATCGTCAAGCACGGTTTGGAGGCGTTGCAGAACACCAAAAAGCCGGGACTGCGTGCCTTGCTGGAGATCGCGGGCTATAAAGAGAAAACCCTCGATACCCGCTCGATTGGCTTTGGAATTGGACCGCGATTGAACGCCGCAAGCCGTGTGGATGAGACACAGCACGCCCTCGATCTTCTGCTCACAAAGGACGACGCCGAAGCCCAAATGTTGGCGACGCGCCTCAATGATCTGAACACGACACGCCGCGAAATCACGACCAAAATTGTCGAAGAGGCGATGGAGCAGATCGCCTCGCAGGGAATGCACGAGTCGAAATGTCTGGTTCTGCACGGTTCGGGGTGGCCCAGTGGCATTGTCGGGCTTGTCGCCAGCCAAGTGGTCAAGCAGTTCAATCGCCCGTGTATCGTGATTTCAATGAACGAGGCGACAGGAGTCGGCAAAGGTTCGGCACGCAGCATCCATCCGTTCAATGTGTTCAACGCAATAGACAAATGCCAGCCGCTTCTCAATGAATATGGAGGACACGCATACGCGGCGGGACTCTCTATCAACAAAGAATCGCTGGAAGATTTTCGCGATCAGATGAACCATCTGGCAAACGAGGAGTTGACGGACGAAGACTTGCTGCCCTCCATTGATGTTGCCGCCGAGATCAGCCCTGACGAGATCACGCCGCAATTGCTCGAAGAGTTGGAGCGGATGGCTCCGTTCGGAAGCGGCAACCATGAGCCGCTGTTTGCTTCGCGCAGTGTTGGTCTCAACAATGTGCTTCGGTTGGGCGCGGAGAAGCAGCATCTTAAACTGATGCTCCGTATGGAAGGCGTCAATCGCTATGATCAAGTTGACGGGCTTTGGTGGAATATGGCAGAGAGTTACGGCGACGTGCTGGAGTCGGGAATGTCGCTTGATGTCTGCTACGCGCCGCAGTTCAATTTTTGGAACGGCAAACGCTCGATACAGGTCAAAATTGAAGACGTGAAGCCCCCCGAATGGTAAAACATCCTATGCGTGCGAGCAAAATATCATGACGGAACAGCAACTGGTCTCACTTCTTGGCAGCCTCCGCAGCTTGCCGAATGAAACCGAGTGGGTTGAATTCAAGCACAACAACCAAGACCCTGATATGATTGGCGAGTGTATCACCGCGCTACTCACGTTATCTCCCATTTTTTGCTTGACTTTGGCTTATACCCCCCTTATACGCCGAACAAAGAAGGAGACGCCCATATTTAGGGTAAACCATAGTCAATAAACACTAAATACAGTGTATAAGGGGATATTAAAGTCAGACTCTTATACCCCCTTCATACGCCAATCAGTATATGGAAGGATACATTAAGGGACTTTCAAGAAAATAAGCGTTCCACTTCTGCAATGCCCGCATCGAATCCGCAGACCGCTTTAGCTGTGCCGACAGGGGCGTAGAGTTCCGGCGAATAATTCTCTGGTTGATGAGCATCGAAGCGGGGCGGGGAAAGTATCTCGGTCATTGCGTTCTCCTTTCAGGCACAATGACTTTCGCCCTGCAACAGACGAATTCCTGCACAACCGCCAAAATCGGG
>CAZPZP010000047.1:0-12832 GCA_964591025.1 uncultured Chthonomonadaceae bacterium | reverse complement strand
CGCCCAACCCGCCCGGTTATTCACAGCAGTTTCAAGATAGAAACTCTTACGGCGTCAACGTCGTTTTGTACGCTGAAGGCAATGTCCGCGTCAAGGGAGCGTTCGGAGCGATCACCAATGCTGGCGAGACTTCCGAGAGCGCGATGATCAGCAAATTGGGGCGCGTCCATCTGACGGTTGTTTCGGGCGGAACCGCCTATATTGAAGGCAACCTTGTCAAAGGGGATGGCTCTGTTCTCAATGGAACGCCGACTCTGGAGCGCGGTTCGACCTGCGCGGTGATGGCACGCGACTATATCTGCGTCAATACGACGGCGTTTATGTCGCCCACCAACCAGTCACAAGCTTGGAATACACTGACTCTAAACACAAACTATTTCTTTGCACAAGTAGGAATAGGAATAGCGACTACTGTTGCCGATATGTCTTCATCGTTTGGAATCGATCCGGCAAACTACGATACGCCGACGTTTTTGTTCCTGCGTCATACCGCTGCTGGCGCAACGTCGCTGATGAATCTGCTGATCAATCCTGCCTTTGCACCCATAGCCAATCCTGATGCACCGCTCTATCTGTTCAATGATCCCGGACTGACGGGACCCTTGTTTGCTCATGTGCGGGCTTTGGGCGTGAAATACAATACGAACGGCAATATCTTCGACAACGATACAACTTCGCGCGCTCCTAATTTCGAGCAGCGTGCCTATCCGCTCTCCAACGGGGGAGCGAATCCAGCGGGGCAACAGTATCAACTGTCGCGTCTGCCCGGTTTGGCGAATCTCTTCCGCTTCCGGTTCGATCAAACTTCGGTTACGAATTTGGCAGGGACGAATACTAATATCGACACAAGCAGCATCACCGATTATTATCTCGGCGGTGCGTTTGTCGCCCCGCTCGACATTCGCATCGAAGCGATGCTGTATGCACAAGACCGCTCGTTCTTTATCATTCCGGGCTATCCCGTTAACCCCGAACCGGACGATATTCCAGCGAACGCGGGACAAAATGGCGAACGCAAAGTTGTACAGGGCGATACAGTGCAGGACATCGAACTGAAAAAGTTGTATCCGTTTTATAATCAGCCTGCCGATATTCGCATCACCATAGAGGGCGCGATCAGCGAGAACTACACGGCGTCACTGGCAGATCAAACGCAATGGATGAGCCGCTGGGGATGGATACCGGGCAGATTCGGTTCCTCCAATCAGAACATTCCGGGTATTCACCTCAGAGTGCAAGACCCGCTGACGATCAATCCGGCGCAGACGGCGAATTTCGATTATCGCACGCCGCAAGAGTCCGCCGCCAATGTGACACGCGGCTTGCGCTATCTGTATGATCCGGCTCTTGCCATGCCCTACACAACGCCGCGTGCAGCAAATTTGGCGGGCGATACCCCTGGGCTTCGCGAGGAGCGACAACGCCGTGCTTTGCGTGCCAAAACAGTGCGCGTAGGAACTACCCTTCAGAATCCGAACGGTGGCACGCCTGTTCGTCAAATCCTGCCGCCGACCCCGCGCTTGCCTGTCTGCCCCGACCTGCTGTTTATGGGCGACAGTGACCGCCGGTTAGAACAAGACTGATAAATAGAAGAGGAGACAGGGAGAAAAGGAGAAGGAGAGAAAGGGAGAAGGGGAGAAAAGAACTCTCCTGTTCCCTACTCCCTACTCCCTACTCCCTCATCTTTAATTGTTGGGTCGAAAGATGAGAATGAAAATGATGAAAGACAATTTCCCTGCCCGTTCGGGCATTCTCGGCGCCTTGTGGCTGTGCCTTGTGGCTCTGCTGACGGCGATGGTCGTTCCGGTGCAGGCAGATGTCTTCAACTACGCCCCTCAACGCCGTCAAATCAAAGCGTGCGTGCTTGTCACCAATACGATTGTTGGGGCAGGGCTTCGTCCTCAAAATGCCGCGCCGCACGTTTTTTATGTGATGGAACGCCGCACCGATGTCAAGCCGGGCGGATGGGAATTTGTCAATCCCTTGGCTCCGACCACTCTCACCGGGGGGATTCGACAGCGGTGGGTGGATCGTGGATTAACCATTGATCCGACTCTCGGCAACGCTCAGTTTCGTCTCAGTGCGCCGGTTCTCAAAAACATGGGCGCGTACTGGGAAGTCAATCTCGATACCGTCACATCGCAGGACTTGCAGCAGTTCGACATTGTCTATCTCGGTTTTCTAGGCAATGTCAGTTTTTCGCCGGAACAGCGCGAGAAACTGCGACACTTCGCGGATGCGGGCGGCACGATTTGGTTCGAGGATTTGGGCAATATGGCGATAGCTGGCGCGTTTCCCATTGACATCGGATTCACCGGTGGCTTTGTCACCAGTGGAATTCTCGCCAATCCGCGCCATCCGCTTGTGAACTATCCGTATTCGATTTCGCCGATAGAAGCGTTGTTGATCGGCAGATTCAGCACGGGCGGGCGCAAAAACCACACCGCAAACGAAACATCCAGTACCCGCGCATTGGTTCCGATTCTGACGGCGGGCGGTCAACGCTATATCTCGGCAGCCGATTTCGGTGCGGGGCATATCGTCGTCAGTTCTGCGGGAATCGCGGCGAGCATCTCTGCTGGTGCCGGTGGTCCAGCAGTTGAAGGCATCGGCAATTCGGGAGCGATTTCGGGCGAAAACTTCGTCACGGCGCAGCCAAGTGACCTGAAATTTGCTTACAATATCGTTGCCTTCACCAGTTCTGTTCCGACAGGCGGCGTCAATTCGCGCCGCACGGGAGCCATCAAAGAGCAGATCGGTAACGGACTGGGACGGGCTTGGTCGGCACGCACTCAGAATATCGCGATCAATCCGGGTTCCGGCGTGGCTGTCCATAAGGGCGTGGCATTTTTTGTGGATGGGCGCAATGTGTTGCGTGCCTTCGATCTTAATCCCGGTAACGATCTCGACGGCGACCAAAATCCCGACGATGGAATCCCTGATCCTGTCGGTTCACCCCACGATCAGATATGGCGATCCGGGAATGCCAACACTCCGTCCCAGATTGCAGGTGCTGAAATACGTTTCGGTACGCCGACCATCGTTTCCTATGTCACTCCCGCCGGAATTGTTGAACTTGTTGTTGTCACTTCGACACAGGGAATAACAAGGGCATATCTCGCGTTCCCAGCAAATAATGGGCGGCTCATTGGATTTTTGCAGAATCCAGAATGGGCTGCCGTAGCAAATCCGGGTATGGTACTGAACCTTCCACCCAACACTCCTGCCCTCTCCTCAGCGTTCTCCGAGGGGGTTGTATTTGCGCCGGTTTATAATATAGGAACAGATGCCAACAATCCCTGGCATATCGCCGCTCTGAGTCCCATAGATGGACTAAGCATTTTCGGAGGGCTGCCTGTCAACTCAATGGCTCCTGCCAGTGTTCAGGGTGTTAATGGTATGGGCGATCTGCTGGGAACGCCTTCCGTCGGCTATGTCCGCGATGTCGCCACAAACGCGATTGACAAAGTGATTTACGCGCCGACACGCTCGCTCGGCAATACGCAGACGAACGACAATATACACGGCGTCTGGTTCTCGACAAAAAATGAGCCGCTCGTTCAGGTTGGAGCCGCCTCAGTTTATACTCCCATCGGGGATCGCGGCAAGGCTCCCTGGTATATGGCGGCGTCCGGCGGCAATCGTGAACTTTTCCCGCGTATCTATCGCGTACTCAAAAATCCCGTGACCGGAGCCACGACGACGACCACATACGTTGAGGGTGATGCGGGCATTAGCATCGTTTATTACGGAACAGACAATCAGCGGCAAATGCGTGTTGTTTTGACGACACCGCTTGGGGCGAGTGAGACGCTTCATGCCGATTACACGCTGAACTGGCCCCGCGCCGTGATGACGGTAGGAACCGACCCAAACCAGACTTCAACGTCTATCCCAACCCCTGTGGAGATGAATGTTTTCTCCTCGCGCCGCTTTACGCCGTTCAGTCCTGACCCGAATACAGCTCGGGCGGCAATCATTGGTTCCCCGGCGATGTCCGGTCAGGATGCCCTGATCTACAATGTGAATGTAGGAACAACCGATGATCGTACCTTTGCCTTGCGCGATCAGATCAATGTCGGTGTTTCACAAACGGGGCGGCGCGGTAGCGGTTCCGAAGTGATCTGGGCATTCGGTCCGAACAGTGCGGCGCAATACTCGTTGCCGAACGCGCAGACGATCCAAATTCCGCCGCGCCTGATCAATACCGATACCTTTATAGGAACGCCGAACCCGAACATTGTGCCGTCGCCTATCTCGAATTTTCGCGCCATCGGAAGCCCTGCGGTTTCCGACAATGTGGCGTATGTGATCGGTTCCGCCAATCTCGTAGGAATAGGGAACGCCACCGTCATCATGGCACTCAACGCCAATCCGTCGAATACGTTTTCGCTCGGTCAGGCACTGCCCAACGATGGAACCGCCGTTATCTTGAGGCAAATCGATCCGCTGCGTTCGCAAGGTGCCGGACCAGTCGCGAGTACCCAATTCATTCGCTTGGTCGAGAACGATAACTTCACGCTCGACAGGTCGAGCGGCACAGTGACTATCACGAACTATCGCTCTAATCAAGACGGCGATTCGTTCAATGCCGCAATGCCGATCTTTGTCACCGTCGGAGCGACACAATCCACGACGCCGCTCTTCGATTCCAGAACGGGACGCGGACCGCTCGATAACCTGATCTGGTATATGATCATTCCGCAAACTCTGCCCGCGCTGGGTACGACGGTAACACCGACGAGCGGGCTGTCTGTCATCGGGAAGACACTGCACTTCGGAACTGCCGAAGGGCGCATGGCTTCGATAGACATCAGCGGCGGCGGCAACGGCAGTCAATTGGTGTTGTTCAATGGCAGCACGTCACGCTTGCAGCTACAGGACGTGATTTCGCAAGCCAACGGGCAAGTACAGCCTCAGCCCCTGATTCATATCCCTGTCGGCGCGACCAACACGGTTCTGGTTGCTTCGCCTTTAGGCTTGAGCGGATTCGACAACCGCCTGACGCTGATCGCCGATAACAATCGCATCCTCCAAGTGGATTATGCCGGAAATGCGGTGTGGTCTGCCAGTGCTTCCCGTACACTCAACGTGGTGGGCGGAGTTCTCAACGAAAACGGACAAGTTGCACAGACATCGGTTCCCTTCGCCCGCCCGAATGTCGTAAAGCACAATACGCTGAGTTCGTTTTTGATAGCGGATACGGGTAACAACCGCGTCCTGCTCATGGACAAAGGCGGAATGTCGTTGTTCGAGCTGCGAAGGGTCAACAACGATTTGGCTTATCTGCGCCCGAACGATCCGCTGACCCTGAATCAGCCGACGGACGTTCAACTGATCACCGAATCGGGAATAGGCATCTCGATTACCAACCGTGCAACGGGCGTCACCTATACGTTCGCCGGTCAGTATCTCGCCAATCACTACTTCATCGCGGACGGCGGCAACAATCGCGTGATCGAAGTGATCTACGCTTATGACGCCAACGGTGCGCCCGTCGTCGTCACTTCGTCCGATCCGAAATATCCGAGTGCGATGCTGAACGGGCAAGTCATCTTTGCCACACGCTCGCTTGCGGAACAGAATGCAAACTATCGGTATCGCACGGTTCAGCAGTTCCTGATTCCGCAGATCAATGCGGCTCCGCAGATTTATGTTGCGGCGACGATAGACAATCAGCGCGTCGGCAGTGCCGATCCCGGAACCCAAACCATCGGCGGGCAGTTCAATGCGGGAGGAACGGGCGGCTCACTCGTCATTTTCAAGCGAGATTTCACGCCGAATGCGGCAACCAACAGAGACGGCGATACAGCACAAATCGTCAACAGTTTCGGTTACGATACCAACAACGATAACACCGCCGATAGACGCCAATCGATCACCAACCCGACATGGTTCAAGCAATTCGCTACCGGAGTGGGAACCGCACGCCAAGACCGCTATATACTCTGCGATGACAATGGCTGTTATGTACTGCGCCCCATCGGAAGCGATCTGCTCGTCGAGTGGGCATTGTCTGCCGATCAGTATTATCGCATGACAGGGCGACGCCTCAAAGCCGTCAGTATGCAGCGATTGACGACCTCTGACATCGCACCGGACAATCGATTTTATCCGCGTTACTTGATCACCAACGCTTACAGCGGCAAGGACAACGTGCCGGAACTGTTCAACGGTTCGCCGCTTCTGCGCGGCTCGGTACGCGGCGAAGTGTTCGAGATCAGAGGCTTAGACTACTATACGGGCGGCTATGGGGGCGCGAACGGTTTGTATCGCGCCTCTGGAAATTCCGTGCAAAGCAACCCTTTAAGCGCGATTGTGTGGATGCTCCCCAAGGAGACACTGCCGGTCAATCAACTTGGTGTTCCAATAGCGGCACCCATTGTTCGCACAATCGGCGATTCCAGCAATGCAACGGGAACCTTCCTGTTGGAGCAACCGCTGTTTGCCGAGCGACCCAACTAAATTCGGAAACGGCGAACTAAATTCGCGCAAAGGGAGTCTATCCGAAGAGAGACTTCTTTTACCCCCGCAAAATTCAGATAAGCACGCAAGCCGATCCCTCCCAAGACGGCAGCAACATGGCATAAAAAATGAGGATAGTTCTATGAGGCACTTGAGTGCGCTCTTAAAGCGAAAAATCGGTTGGACAACACTCGCAGGAGTCGTCCTGATGCTGACAGGTTCAGCATCGGTTCAGGCTCAAACGGCATTCGACGGCAGAGACTGGCTGTTGGATCGGGGTAATTACCCTCCTGCTGCCGGCAACAACAACGGCGCGGCGCGACGGCAGGGCTACAACGACTTCAACACTATTGGCAACAATCCGGGACCCGGAGCGCGAATCTGGATATGGCCCTTTCTGCGTGACCTCAACGCCATCGAGATTGACGGTGCGCCCTCGTCTACGTCGTTGATTGATAACCCCAACGCCGCTGACCCGCGCCAACCGCGCAGCATCCCGCAGAATATCAACGCGCTCTCTGTGTTGATTGGACCTAACTGGACAATCCCGCCGCCCGCAGACCGAACAGGACGCGGCTACTCGATCACCGGCGACGCCAGCCAAATCTATACCAACGATTACGCTTATACGCTTGCCCGCACCACCGATTTCGGACTCAACGGCGCACAGATCGCGTTACTCAGCGGTTTGCCGAATGTGCCGCCCGCCGTCTATGCGCCGGTTCATAACGCGCTTGTTGCAGATACGACGAACCGCGCCGTTTATACCTCTGGCAATCTGCCTTCGGGACGCTATGGCATCGAAATTCACTCTCCGGGCAATGGAACGTACATTACCGACGGAGGAGTTCGCACCGCGCACGCCAATGCTCCGCAGGTTTTGGTGCGTGTCAGTTGGAACAACACCGTCAATGGAGCTGCCATTAATCAGGCAGGCATTGACGATCCGATCAACAGCCGCCTGTTTCTGGTGGATTTGAGCGGTTCCGCCAACGGTTGGATTCCCATTCAGTCCGGCAATTTGGGACCGGCATCGTTCCCAACCAACGGCAACCCCGCCAATCAGATCGCGGTGACCATCTACTCGCGCACACCCGCTTCGTCCGGTACTGATCCTTACTATATTATCCCGGCGGACGCGGTGCGCTTTGTGCAGCAACGCGGAGACGGCAATGTCAATTTAGGTCCGATTACTCCTATCGGGCGCGTTTTGGGTCCGGCGGTTGGAACAGACAAATTAGGCAACCCGCCGCTGACCTATTTCTATGTGGCACGCGAAGAGAGCGTTCCCGAATCGGAGATTGCCAATCCCGAACCGCGTTCGTGGGTCAATCCGATTGATGCGACCACTGCACGCGCTGTCGATCCGACGGCACTGGCGACTGTTCCCGTGTTCTACTGTTTGGACAACCGGCGCGGCAATACGATGATTCCTGCCCCGGGTCTTCCATTAGGGCGCGAAATCTTCTCGTATGAGAAAGTGCGCTGGCGATATGTCGGCGCAACGGATCGCGCCCCCGGTCCACTTGGGGAAGTCTCGCAGTCAAGTTCTGCAACATCGAGCGCGTCGCCGCTTCTCGCCAATGTCCGGTTGCGGAACGGGCAGATTCGCACGATGTTGTATTTCGTGACGACCAGTGCATCGAATGCTGTCGGGCGAATCTATGCGCTCAATCCTGATCCCGATGTGGCAAATCCACAAGTCTATTGGACATATCCCTCGGTTCGCCCTTTGACTGCCGCAGAAGCCAACAATGTGGCAAACCCTGTACCGAGCCAATTGCACGATCCGAACTACAAAGGTTTCACGCAGGGCAACTTCCCTGCGCCAACATTTGGAGCAGATCAGTCAGCGATTCCCGGCTCCGGTGTCTTTTACTACGACGGGCAGATCATCTCGGACGCACTGAATCTGAATGAATTGAGCCTGAAAGCCGATGTCAATATGCCAGCGTTCGGCGGCATTCAGTCGGCTCCGACGCTCGCCGATGATCCCGCCAATCCGGGCGGGGCGCAGTTGCTGCTCGTCGGCAATATGAACGGGCGCGTCTATGCGTTCGATGCAGGAGGGCGCGGCGACTTCGAGCCAAACTATAATCCTGCGACTCCGCTCAACACGCCCGGTACAACTCAACGCCTTTGGACTTGGCCCCGCACTCGTGCCGATGCCTATCACGCGACAGTAAATCCTAACGTCGTCACTAACAACCCGTTCCCAGTTGATGAGATCGCAAGAGTAACATTTCCTTCGTCTCCCGCGCTTGATCCGCAAGCGGGCGTCAATGCGCCGTTTCTGATCGGTTCCGGCGATGGGCATATGTACGCGCTATCCGCAGGACGTGATGCGATTCCGCTGGTTGTCAACGGCATTCCTCTCTGGAATAGGCGCGAAGTGTGGCAGTATCCCGAAGCGGCTCGTTCGCTTGGGCGTGCGCCGAGTACCCCCGCGATCTTCCAAAACACCGCAGGGGATCGTGCCGCATTCTTCACTTGCGCTGGGCGCGTTTATGCCCTGAATCTGGTGGTTCCGAACAGCCCCACCAGCAACCTGAACATCGCGCCGCTGAACTGGGTCTATCCGCATACCACTTTGCCGCCGAATGCCACTCTCGACGATCCCGATTCCATTGCGATTGACCCGGAATTTGCCGGAAACGCTCCCGTGGTTTTGCCCGGCACACTCGCCTATCGGCAGAATATCGCCAATGCTCGTGACTTGTGCTATGTCGTCACGGGGGCAGGGCGAATGCTGGCTCTCGATGCCTTTACCGGTACGGGATTTCCCAATCTTGTCTCGGCGGGAGAGGGCGCGGATGTCGGATCAGTCGTCAGTTCTCCGATTGTTTCCTTGATTTCGAGCAACTCCAATCAAGACACCTTCGGCGAACTCTACACTGTCACGAGTCAACCCTCGCTGATCTATTCGGACACTAACGGCTCGCTTCATGCGATTGGCACAGAGCCTTTGCCTGACTTCCAAAACAATAATGGTCTCTTGCCTTATTGGAAATGGGAAGATGCCGATACCGCACGCACTGCTCCCCCGATTTTGGCGAGCGGCGTGATCGTACAAGGCACACAGGGCGGACTGGTTTACGCCTACAGTATAGGAGACGGCGCGAACGGTGCGGGCGACACACTCGGAAGCGGACCCGTTCCGGGACGCCGCCGCCGTGGTGCAGGGCTTGTCAGCATTGATATGCGCGTTTTCGATGCCTATTCTCAAGTGGATTGGGATCGAATGATGCTGCCAGCGGGCGGGATGACACCCGGACGCAGCCAACCCGGCGGGGCGGCTTTTGGAGCGTCAGCAACTCCATTGACGACGGGCAACCCGCGCAACTATGTCATTGCAGAGTGGGGCGATTATCTCTACGTTGCGGCATGGGGCGTCTACAAAGGACAAACTACCAATCCCAACGCGCCTGTTCATGGAGTCGTGACGAATGCACTGCCCCAAGCGATGCCCCAAATCAACGTCACCTTTACATTGGGCGGACGCGGCGCACCTGTGGCGACTCGTGTCACAGTTCCTGCAACCTACGATCCCGGTTTCAATTCGCCTGAATTATGGGTAGATGATATGGCGTTGACCGATGCAGAAAAAGATACTTTGTCGATCTTTGGGCAAGACCCGGATACATTGGGCTTCAACCTTTATACGGGACGCAATGACCCGAACAGACCGAATGATAAAGTGATGACGTGGGTTGCTAAGACTCGTATCCATATCAACCCGACGCTCGACAAATCATATTCGCCCGGTTTGGGATCGTTCTCGATTTCGGCGGAAGCGGAGATTCGCCAAAATATCACCGACGGAGCGACCACACGGACAGAGTCCCGCGTCTCGAACCGCTATCGCTTGGGACAATACGATTGGGCGGGAATGTCCGCCAGCCCGAACGCGCCGCCGTCCAGCACACGTAATGGAACCGCGCCGCGTGAAATCTTCATCGCCAATCCCATCGGCTTGACGGTTCGGGGCTTGCTCAACGGAGACAACACCGGCGCGGGCAGACTCAATACCATTGGAATGGGATACCTCGGCGGTGCGGCAGGAAACTACGCCCTGATCTCGGATAAAGGCGAACTTCTCAGCAACGGCAACCGCCGCTTCGAGCCTTCGACGTTGAGCAACCTCAATATGAAGCCGCTCTATGCACCCGTTGGAATGATCGAAAACGGGGCAAGCCAAATCTATTCGGGTCTCAATGGCAACCAAGAGGTTCCTGCGTTTTTTGTGGTTGACCGCAGTAATCTGCTGGCGACAACCGGCACGTCCTTGCGAATTCAAGCGGCAACACGGGCACTCGTCTTTCATGGCGGTCCGACTTCGGTGATGAACCCGCTGCCGTGGGAGCAATTGCCTTTCGACGGTCTCGGAACCGCAGATTATCCCAATATCGCGCCGGAAAATATCCGAGTGATGTCGGATACGGAGCAGTCGGCAACCGAAAGTCTGGTCTCGCTGAGACCGCCGACCTATACAACGAGCAACTTAGCGGATCGAATCGCCAACCCGACGCGCTTCAATCTGCAAATCAGCGTGCCGAAATATCAGCCGGCGAATGTCAACTGGGGATTAGCCTCCGTGGCTGGGCGGTTCCTCAACGGAAGCCGCAACTTCGGGCAATCGTACCAAGATATTTCCGGCAGATTCCGGGGAACAGGCGTTGGCAACGACAACATTTTCGGTCCGCTCGATGTGACGAGTGGCAACTCCGTTGCCAATGCCAGAACCTATCCGGCGGCGGGCTATGTTTCGGAAGTGGTCATCGTCGCGGTTCCTTCGGGGCAGAACAACGTCCGGCGGTTCAACCCGATGACCGCCTTCACCGATTTCCGCACGGCGGGCAATCCGGGATTAGCCAGTTTCGACACGCCGTATCGCGGCTTCGAGATGGGAATCACAGTTCCGCCGAGTATCAAGATGCGTGTTGCCGAAGACGTTCTCGACATCGGCAAGGTGCCGCACGGAACCGGCTTCAGCGATCTGGTCGCTCCGGGGACGTTCCGCGCTCCATTCGCGCCGACACGCTCCAATATCTGGCAGACGACACCGGGCGGCTCGCCATGGGAAGCGTTCTTCCTGCCGTTCACGGTCTACAACGAGAGCAACGTCAACCTATTCGATGTGCGCGTCGAGAAGTTGCGCGGTGCAGCGAATTCGCAAGTCAGTCTCGCTTCGTTGTCGAATTTCCCGCCACCCGGATTCGCTTATGCGACCCGCTTGTTCAGCAATCAGGTGAACAATCTCACGGGGCTTCCCTTGATCTCGCTTCCGTTCAACTACGGAATGGGCGGTGTCGGCAATATCGGTATCACCTCCTCGTTAGATCATGGCAAGTGGAACTATCCGAACACTGCCACCGGCGAACTCAATCTGTGGCCTGTCTACAATCCGTTCGTGACGGCTGCTGACATTCAGCGTCTCGGATTGGATCGGATAGCAACGAATACGATTGCAGAAACGTACGTTCCGTGGGGAGCCAATCTGCAAGGAAATCCGACCCTGCACAAAGCGCGAGTCGGTGATGGTCAGCCGACGTTCTTGACCGTTCCCGATGTGCCTTACGGTGTCAACACCGTGACCCTGCCGAATCAAGGGCTGGTGAGTATTTCCAACTTGAAGCCTCAAATTGGTATCGCCATTCCGCTTGGCGCGGCTTCGGGAACCTACTCGGCTCCGGTCAATGTGTATGAGGACGGTATCCCTTACCAATGGCATCGGTGGCAGGAACTGTCAGCGGGAGCAACACGCGATGTTGTTGGGCGGGAACACGACGGTATCCTCAATGTCAACCGTGCGCCCATTGAACCGTTCGCTTTCAAGCCATTCCAGCTCAAGGCGACTGTCACGGAAGCGCGTTTGACCCAAGGGATTACACGCGGTACACTCAGCCAAATCGATCTGATGAACGATCTGCGCTTGTATCCCTCGAATATCCCGCCATTTGTGGGAACGGACGCCAACCTTTTGCCAACGGCGATATTCGTTCCGGGCAACCAACAGATACAAGGCATCTACACCTACTGGACATCGAACCGAACCGGCAACGCTAATCCTGTCGGCGTCAATCGCCCTTGGAATATTCAGATGTCGGGTCTGCCGTCTCCGGGCGGAAGTTTGGGACAGTCGGGAAGAGCAATTGCCATTCCCAACGATTTCCAATTTGCCAGACCGGGAGCAAACGGCGTTCTGTCGGCAAAATGGTGGACAGACCCGCGCCTGATTATCGGCAATAGCACGGCGGCGGCTCTGAACCAACTGTTCCCGCAGCAGCCGACTGCCACGGTTCCGGGATTGCCCGGCATTCCGACACCGACGACGGAACGGCACGCCAGCCCGCAAGCCGTAATCGCC